>JAITWL010000303.1 GCA_031285285.1 Deferribacteraceae bacterium
ACCCGCTGCCCTGCGCAAAACATACGTCAGGCCGCTGAATGGTTCGCCAAAAGCGGTGCTACAATGTCGCTATGGTGTATGGGCTTGAACCAGCGCTCTAGAGGCGTGTGGGCGAATAATCTTGTGCATAATCTGCATCTGTTGACTGGTAATTTCGGCAAGCCTGGCGCAGATTCATTCTCGCTGACTGGCCAGCCAAATGCTTGTGGTGGCGTGCGTGAGACAGGCTCGTTGTCACACCTGCTGCCTGGCTGCCGCCCTGTCGCTAACCCTGCGGCACGTGCACAGATGGAGAAGGCATGGAAAGTGCCCGCTGGCACTATCGATCCGCAGCCTGGCATGGATACTATGGCGATGTTTGCAGCCTTTGGTGCAGAGAACGATAGCTCTAAGCCAGTGAAGATGGTGATCACATCCACTACTAACCCTGCGCAATCGCTACCTGACTTAAACAAATATGTGCCAGGCATGGAAGCTGGCTTCCTTGTGGCAATAGACATCTTCCCTACTCGCACTACGCAGCTAGCGGATGTTGTGCTGCCAGCTGCCTTCATCTATGAGAAAGGTGGTGTATTTGGCTGCTCTGAGCGCCGTAGCCAGCTTACAGAAAAGGCTGTAGACGCACCAGGTGAGGCGAAGCCTGATCTATGGATAGCTGCGCAAATCGCTAAGCGCATGGGGCTTGATAAGCTGATTCCTTGGAATATGGATGATTCTATGAAAGCCAATGAAATGGCATGGCATGACTATATCTCCACCACAGCTGGCACAGAAAAGACGCTTGCTGGGGCAACTTACGCCCGTATGAAACGCGAACAGGCTGGTGTGCAATGGCCTTGCCCAACAGAAAATCACCCTGGCACGTATAAGCGCTATGTCCGCGGGATGGATCCGATATTTGATATGCCTGGCTTCAAGGAAAAGATTCCTGCTGGCGCAAACGAGTATTTTTACCCTGATGCCAAAGGCGAAGGCAAGGCAAATATCTTCATGCGTGGCTACGCAGGTGCAGCGGAAGTGCCTGATAAGGATTATCCATTCTTCTTGACCACTGGCCGCGTGGTGGAGCAATGGCACACTGGCACGATGACTAGCCGCGTGCCAGAAATAGCGCGTAGCCACCCTAATGCCTATGTGGAAATACACCCTGACGATGCCAAAAAGCTTGGGATCAAAAATGGCGATATGGTGGATATAATCAGCCGCCGCGGTAAAAACACTATGCCAGCACGCATAGTGACAGTGTCACTACCAGGTGTGGTATTTATCCCTATGCACGACCAAAAGCTAGCACGCATGGTGAATCTAGTGTGCAACGACGCCGTGGACGCTGCATCAAAAGAGCCAGAATATAAGATATGCGCAGTGAAGCTAGTGCGCGTAGGCGACCCAGAAGATGTGGCCGATAAATTTGTGATTTCGGATGTGAATTCAGATTTTCATGCTGAGTAAATGAATTCGCTGCGGCAGCCCAGACTTAAATCCAGTGGGGAAATTTGACCTGTATAACATTTTTGAGTGCCCCATTGGATTAATTGCTGGATTGCCGCGCAATAACCACTTCAAGTGGGCAGACTGCCCCCAGCTCTGCTGGGGTTTCGACCCTAATGACCAACAAGGTTGTCAGGGGCTTTTTTTATGTTCAAATATTTACTAAATTTTAGCAAAATCAAGGTGGAAATATAGTTTTCAATATGATACGTTAATAAATGGAGTACTTTATGATGCCTATAGTTAATATATTTGCCACACCATTTGAAGATATTAAAACACATTTAGAGGTGGCAGTATATATTGCAAAAACAGATCACAATGAACATATAAAGCTAAAAAATCATATTAACCATGTACTAGATAAGAGTATTGAATACAAATGTTGGCAAAATGCTATGCCTACATGTATTCCAACTATCCTGTCAAAATATCAGAGAGATTATGGTAAATACATAAAAAGTCATACAAATTTTCTAGATGCAGATAAAGAAATTAATAAGAATGGGATCATATTACCGCAAGGACAAATATTATTCCGAGGAAGTGCTTGGTGTTGCGAAAGTGCTAAAATTATCACCCAAAAGCCTATCTCTACAACATTATGCCCACATATTGCAATAATGGAAGCAAAGGGGTGTATGGGCTATCATGATTCTTATTATGACAAAGGGTATATAGATATTTGTGTTATAAGAATAGTTGACCACCAAACAAAAGCATTTATTTTTAAACCTAGAAGAACAAAATTAGGACATGAGAAGGAAGTTCTACTGGGTTCAGGCGTGACATTAGAAATTCGTTCTAGAAATTTGGTTAGCGAAAATTTTACTCTTTCCAAATCCGATCCTATTAATATTGGAACGACATTGAGCAAACAAGGCTGTATTTATGTTACAGAGGTTGATGCATATTGAAATGCTAACTCAATTTGTAAATAAATATTTAAAAAACTATAAAAAAATTTTATGTGTCTAGTTTCAGTAGTTTCAGTGATTGACAGAATGTCAGCTATATGGCATACCATTGATTAAGGATAAAAAATCATGAAACTTAACTGGCATACACTTATACAGAACACTTGTTATAAAGATAATTTTCCAAAGACTGAGCAGCGCAACGCCTTCGTGCGTGATGTGGACAGGGTCACTTTTAGCGACTATTTTAAGCGGCTCATGCGCAAGACTCAGGTGCATCCGCTCACAGGCAACGATCACGTGCACAATCGGCTCTTGCATTCGCTGGAAGTGGCCTCCGTTGGCCGCTCTATCGCTAGCATGGTGTTTCATCAGCTGCGTGAACGCGAAGAGCTCCCCATATCAAACGTTTATGAATTTGCCTCAATCGTGCAAGCGGCTTGCCTTGCGCATGATCTTGGCAATCCTCCATTTGGTCACAATGGCGAAGCGGCACTGAAAGAATGGTTTGCCAATCAAAGTGAACTGCGCGAAGCTGTGGGCGAGCGTTATTCCGATTTCATCCGCTATGATGGTAATGCTTCAAGCTTTCGCATAGTGACAGGCTTCACCAATAGTATTGATTCTGGGATCAAGCTAACACTACCCAGTATAGCCGCTATAGTAAAGTATCCTTGGTTTTCTGGCGAGGCAGCGAAGGATAAATTCTCATTTTTCTATAGCAATGCGGCGGATGTTAAGGCTGTGATGGGTGCTTTGGGTTGCATGCTTGATGGTCATTGCGTCCGCCACCCGCTTTCCTATCTATCAGAGGCCGCAGATGATATCTGCTACAGCCTTCTAGATATCGAGGACGCTGTCGCGCTTAAAATCGTTGATAAGCAAGCCGCGCTCAATCTATACAAGAGCTACGATATAGATGAGACCAATAATGTCAGCCATGCGCGTAGTCGCCTGATAGGCCGCTGGATAGATGCGGTGGTTGCTAATTTTTTCACAGCATATGATGACATAATGAGCGGCATCGCTGTAGATCTCACAGCAAATCTTGACATCGAACGCGCCAAAGACTTTGCTGACCTGCATATCTATCATGATACACACACTGCAAATCTCATGATAGGCGCATATCAAATATATAATCGCATATTAGACACATTCATACCTCCGCTATTCAATAAACATCTTGGCAAGGCTAGCTCCAAAGATGAATATGTATTGACACATATGAAGCGTAGCTTTCTACCAGAAGGCTATGAGGCGCAAGATCTGTACACACAGCTGATGTATGTTGTGGATCAAGTGACAGGAATGACTGATAATTTCAGCATGGAGACAGCTGCCGTATTTTCTGGCGCTGGGGATAGCAGCTGGCGCTGGTAAGCTTTAACAAATACGTGGCAAAATTTCGCCAAGCGGCATTTCCACATAGCGCTTGCCACCTATGACTGTCTCCAGTAGCACGCCTTTATTAGCTGTGACTTCTCCACATATCGCAGCTCGCACGCCTGCCGAATGGCTACGGATAGTTGATAACACTTGATCTGCATCAGCACTATCAACGATCACCACTGCCACACCCTCATTAGCCACGGCTAAAGGATCGAAGCCTAGTGTATCACAAAAATGTGACACATCCTCCCTTAGAGGAATCTGCGTCTCCCGCAATAGCACCCCAAGGCTAGAGCGCTCAGCCACTTCATTTAGCACAGCCGCTACTCCACCCCTTGTAGCATCACGGATAAAATGCACGCCATAGTCGAGCACGCTATTTAACATATTGCATAAAATATTGCAGTCTGATTCAATTTGCCCTGTGAAGCCAAGCTCCTTGCGTGCAAGGAATACAGCCACTCCATGTCGCGCAATATCAGATGTGATGATAATCTTATCGCCAGCTTTGATATTAGCATAGTCATTAGTGCGTTTTGCCACCACTCCTATGCCAGCAGTATTGATAAATAGCCCACTTAGCTCGCCATGAGGCACAACTTTGGTGTCGCCAGTGACTATATCCACACCCGCTTCATCTGCAGCCGCTGCCATAGAGGCTATAACAAGCTCAAGTTGCGACAAATCATACCCTTCCGAGATTATGAGGCTGCATGATAGATAGCGCGGGATAGCGCCTGAGCAGGCAAGATCGTTAGTAGTGCCCGCCACCGCAAGCTTGCCGATATCACCACCTGGGAAGACTTCTGGTGTGATTATAAAAGAATCAGTAGAGAAAGCTAATTCGCCAATTAAGCTGAGATAAGAAGCATCACGCATCTCATGAAGCTCGTTATTCTTAAAATATTTGAAGAGCAGCCCACCAATAAGCTCGCTCATAGCCTTACCGCCACCGCCAGCTGCGAGGGATACTGTTTTATTTGGCATATTTGGATACTCCTGTCATATTATCCCATCAATAAACGCTGCCAGCGCCTTGCATGCTTTTTTAGGATCCCAGCCATCGTCATCGCCGCAATAGTTTGATACAGCGCGTATGTGTATAGCTTCGCGGCCAAAGGCTTTGGCGACTGTGCCGAAGGCAGCGCCCTCCATTGATTCCATATGAGCGTCTGTGGCTTTGTGGTATAGCTCTGTAAGCGTGCTATCCCCAAGCAGAGACACAGTGTTAGCATTGCAGATTGGCAAGTCAAAATCTTCTGTACGGAAGCTCACTTTGTTGCCTTCGATCACGGGAAAGCCTAGCAAGCTTGTGCTATCAAGCGTATTATTTGATAGCTTAGCCTCATCCACAAAAAAATCATCCTCAATCAGAGCAATATCGCCAATATTGAATGATGTACCTCGATAAGCACCTGCTATGCCCATCAATATAGGCATACTATTATCTGTATGCTGTGATAGATAGCGGGTGAAGGTGATGGCAGTATTTGTCTTACCTATACCAGATTGGTATATGAAGCTGCCCTTACGCTCTATTCCCCTGAAATCACCTCTTGTTATTAGTGTGCAGCCAGGAAATATTGTCTTTAGCTCTTGTTCAGTTGGTATGAATATTGTATATATATTTAGCTCCTATTTTCCTATCAATTCTAGCACTACAATCTCCGAGAAACTGCGTGTGCGCATTGGCGGCCCCCATGTGCCATAGCCGCAGGACACTATCAAATCGAATACAGCATCATAAGTTTTATGCCCCCAAGGGTTATCATATATTTTTTTGACAATTAGATTGGCAGGGAAAACTTGCCCATTATGCGTGTGACCAGATAGCTGCAAATCAACGCCTGCTTCCTTGGCCTCCATAGCTAGTTGCGGCTGATGATCAAGCGATAGCAACAGGCTGCCATCTTTTGCTGTTGCAATAAGCTCTGTGGCGCTAAGCCGTTCTGAGCCCGTGATTCGGCGTACGCGTGAATCGTCACGGCCTAATATACTAAGATTGAGTGCATCTATCACTGCCACTTGGTCGCGTAGCAGTGTCATTCCTGAAGCCGTAAATAGCTCCACAGCCTTATCCACTGCCCCACCATGATATTCATGATTGCCAAGCACTCCATAGAAGCCATGACGGCTCTTGATACCTTGAAATATAGCGGGTACGCCTTTCTCTTCATAGGGGCGAACATCACCATCAACAATATCGCCCACGAATACCACAATATCAGCATCAATGGCGTTGAGCCTATCCACAAGCTTTTGCATAGATGCTTGCCGCGTATAGCTAGTGATATGTAGATCAGATACCATCGCTATGCGGATATCCTG
>JAITWL010000201.1 GCA_031285285.1 Deferribacteraceae bacterium
ATCCCAATTTCGCCAAAGGTTATTGATGCAAGCAATTTGAAGTAATTTTGAAATTAAAGTCCCCTTCATGTGTGAAGGCAGTGAAGGGGACTATGAAGGAGTACTAAAATGAGCAATCAAGCACTCGTCTCATTAGAGCATATTAGCAAATCCTTCCCTGGTGTGAAAGCACTAAATGACATCTCAATTGATTTCCTTCCTGGTAGGGTGCATGTGCTCTTAGGGGAGAATGGTGCTGGTAAATCCACCATTATCAAGGTAATCTCTGGTGTCTATCAAGCAGATGAGGGGAATTTGCTCTTGCGTGGAGTGAAAGAGAAATTCACAAATACTCGTGAGTCGCTCGCTAAGGGAATCAGCATTATTCACCAAGAATTAAGCGTGATTTCAGATCTCACTATCGCTGAAAATATCTTCCTTGGGCGCGAGCCAAAGACAGCATTTAAGACCATTGACAAAAAGCGGATGAATCAGGAAACAGCAAAATTGCTTGAGTCGCTTGATCTGAAGCTAAACCCTAATACTTATATTCGCCGATTGACTAATGGCGACAAGCAGATGGTGGAAATCGCTAGAGCAGTGTCACAAAATAGCTCTATGGTTATCATGGATGAGCCTACATCTTCACTCTCTGAGAAAGAAGTGGCCGCGTTATTCAAGGTGATCAACTCTTTGCGAGCTGATGGAGTGGCAATCATCTATATTTCGCATCGATTGAAGGAGATTCGAGCTATTGGTGATGATATAACCATCTTGCGTGATGGCAATGTGGTATTGACTACGCCTCTTTCAGAAATCACAGAAGAAGAGATGGTCAATAAAATGGTTGGCCGCGAAATGACACAATTTTATTTTCGTGCTGAAAATGCAATCAAAGATGAGATTGTGCTAGATGTGAAAGGTTTATCACGGAAAGGCGTTTTTCATGATATATCTTTTCAGCTTAAACGCGGCGAAATCCTCGGTGTGGCTGGCCTGATAGGAGCTGGCAGGACAGAAGTTATGCGGGCTATATTTGGCGCAGACCCAATAGACGCAGGCTCTATACAGCTATATGGTGAGCCATTTCAGCCTAAATCAGTAGATGATGCTGTGAGTGCTGGGATTGGGCTAGTGCCAGAGGATCGCAGAGGGCAGGGGCTACTTTTAGATAAAGATGTGGCACTTAACACCACACTTGCTAGCCTATTTGTCAAATCTAATAAGGGGCTGATAGATTTTGACTGGGAGAAGACTGCTTCTGAAGAGTATGTTGTCAAGATGAGAACGAAAACGCCAAGCATTCGCCAAAGAATCAAGAATCTATCAGGCGGCAATCAGCAGAAGGTGGTCATTGCTCGCTGGCTCTTAGCTGGTTCTAAGATATTGATATTAGATGAGCCAACTAGAGGCATAGATGTCAATGCTAAAGCCGAAATATATAACTTGATGAAAGAATTTGTGGAAGCTGGCTGTAGCATCATAATGGTGTCTTCTGATTTGCCAGAAATACTTGGCGTTGCAGATAGGGTGATGGTTATGCGGGAAGGCACTGTATCAGGATTTTTAGATATTTCAGAGGCAAGCGAAGAAAAGATTATGGGGCTAAGCTCACTGGGAGGTAACAAATGAACGAAAATAAATTTGCAACATTTGCAAAAGACAATACCATGCTGCTTTTTTTGATTATTTTATTCGCCCTTTGCGCAATATTTGTGCCAAGGTTTGCATCAGTGGGCAATTTTAAGAATGTACTGATCCAAATATCAATAAATGCGCTATTCGCCACAGCTATGACATATGTCATATTATCTGATGGCATAGATTTGTCAGTCGGCTCAGTAGCTGCGCTAGCTGGAATCGCAGCTGCAGCAGCCATAAAGCTATTTCCAGATGCAGGCATACTCACTAGCCTAGCAGTGATTATAGTTGTGTCACTAGCTGTTGGTGGAGTATGTGGCAGCGCGAATGGCGCATTGGTATCCATGATGAAAGTGCCACCGTTCATTGCCACGCTCGCGATGATGAGTATAGCGCGAGGCTTTGCATATATTGTTACAGATGCTAAGCCAATCTTCGGCTTGCCAGAATCATTTGGCTGGGTGGGTTTGCGCTCAATTGGCTTTATGCCTGTGTCGGTGCTACTTATGATCATTGTGCTAGGTGCAGCATATTTTGTGCTCACTCGCACCTGCTATGGCCGTTATATCTATGCTGTGGGCAGCAATATGGAGGTGGCAAAGCTTGCTGGTATCCAAGTGAAAAAAATCAAGATGTCAGTGTATGTTATCTCTGGCATTTTGTCAGCACTGGCGGGCGTGGTATTGGCAAGCAAATTGCAGAATGGGCAGGCAACTGCGGCCACAGGCTATGAGCTGATAGCTATTGCTGCAGTGGCAATGGGCGGCACAAGCATGTCAGGCGGTCGTGGTGGCATGGTGCAGACAATCCTAGGCTTGGTAGTGATAGGCATCATTAATAACGGCCTGTCGCTGCTAGGAGTTTCATCATATTGGCAAATGGTTGCTATGGGTGTGATTATTCTCATAGCTGTGGTAATGGATCAATTAAAAGCAAGTGATTAATTGTAAGTTAATTCCTTAAAGCCCCTAGAAGGGGTTTGGGGTTGTCACAAGACGAGCGAAGCGACTGAATTGTGGAGCGGCGTAACGGAAGGAGGGCTTTGCCTGACTGAGTATAAAGCCGCGATCCTCGAAGGTCGCAGACCTGAGAGTATATAAATTGTAAGGGGGTATAATATATGGCGTACAAAATCATCGCATCCACAGGCTGCCCAACGGGCATCGCACACACATTTATGGCGAAAGAAGCGCTTATCAAGGCTGCTAATGCCGCAGGTGTCACCATCAAGGTGGAAACGCACGGACAGGTAGGCATTGAGAATGAATTTACAGCAGAAGATATCCGCGACGCGGAATGTGTAATCATCGCAGCAGACAAAGATGTTCATCCAGAACGCTTTGCAGGGAAACGGCTTATACAAACATCCGTTGGCAAAGGCATCAAGAATGCTAAAGAGCTGATACAAGATGCCATTGATGGCAAAGGCAGCATCTATATGCCAGAAGGTGCAGCTACAGCCGCTAAAACTGTCACAACTGATACAGGTGCCAATGAAAGTATTGGCCGCCAGATTTATAAACACCTGATGAATGGCGTCTCACATATGCTGCCATTCGTGGTGGCTGGCGGCGTGCTGATAGCGCTATCCTTCCTTTGGGGGATTTTCTCTGCAAATCCTGAGCATGAGGAATATAATAAATTTGCAGCTATGCTAATGAAGATTGGCGGGGTATCAATGGGCATGATGGTGCCTGTGCTTTCTGCTTTTATTGCGGAGAGTATATCCAAGCGCCCAGGCATGATCGCAGGCTTTGTGGGCGGCTTAATAGCTTCCACTGGCGGCACAGGCTT
>JAITWL010000310.1 GCA_031285285.1 Deferribacteraceae bacterium
GGCTATCTTGCTGTTGTATGGACAGACTTTGTCCAGCTAATGATTTTGCTTGCAGGCTTTGTGGTGATTGTTATTGTTGCAATCCCTGCGGCTGGCGGCTGGGATACAATTCAGGCTACAATGGAGGCAGCTGGCAAAGGCGGCAACCTCACATTTTATGGCATAGGAGCGATGGGCGTGATGGGCGTCGTCTCATTGATTTACACCATTTTTATACCATGCTTCGGCACACCAACCTATCGCATGCGTATCTACACATCTAAAGATGACAAGAGCGCCAACAGAGCCTTGCTCAGATCAAGCGGTCTGCTGTTAGTATTCTCTATGTTTCCTGCAATCATCGGCATGGCAGCGTTTACCATCGCGACCAACACTGGCGCTGATGGCGTCGTAGCTAATCCAGACTATGCCTTTGCTTATGTGGCAACCATAGTGCTTGGCCCTGTGCTGGGCTTGTTCTTCATGATAGCTGGCTTGTCTGCCACAATGTCTTCTGGCGACTCTGATGCTATCGCAGGTGTAACAATCCTTATCCAAGATATTTATCCTAAAGTGACAGGCAAAGAACTGCCAGATGATAAAGTGGGCACATGGTCGCGCATAGGCGTTGTGCTTATGCTTACTATGGCTTTCTGTGCTACATTATTTGCAAAGGACGTTATGGGCTACATTTCGAATGTTATCGGCTCTATCATCCCTGGTGTGTCTGTTGCAATGATCCTAGGCGTAATGTGGAAACGCGTCACATGGCAAGGTGGCCTTGCATCGATCTTTTCTGGATTGATATTTGGCGTGCTCTTCCTAGCTGTCGCTTCTTTTAGAGAGGCTATCGTTGGCGCATTCACTGGCCCAGCTATTCCTGCATCGTTAGTTGCATTAGCATTTGCAGTTGTAGTTTCTCTCTGCACTCATAATGAGCAACTGAGCGAAGACGAGCGCATGAGGCTTGTGATAGAAGGCCGTGGAAAAAAAGCCTAATAAATAGCCTTGTTCTATTATTATGATTGTGTTATTTTTAATCAGGGTGGGTGGCATGGCTGCCCACCTGTTTTTTACAAAAAGGAGCGATAGAAAGTGAGCTATGTGTCAGAAAATCTTGAGGTGTTATCAGGCATCGCAAAGTGTGTTGCCAAAGAATTTGGTATGAATTGCGAGGTGGTGGTTCACGACCTTACGCTGCCATATGATAGCACTATAGTGGCTATCGAGAATGGCTATATCACAGGGCGCAAGATCGGCGACTCTGGCACTAACACTGGGCTGGAAGTGCTTCGCAATGCTATGTCTGGAGAAGCAGTTGACACATACAATTATATCAACCACTCTAAAAAAGGAAGGGTGCTCCGCTCATCTTCTCACTATATTCGCAATGCTGCTGGCGAGATAATAGGCAGCTTCTGCATCAATTTTGATATATCCGAGCTGGTGGTGGCGCAAAAAAATATCCAATATCTAGCATTTATGGACGGTGGCGATGACACACGAGAGCTATTCACAGGCAATGTGGATGAGCTGCTGCAAACCCTGATGGCAGATAGCATGGCGCTTGTGGGCAAGCCAATTTCGGAAATGAATAAAGATGACAAAGTGCAAGCGATTCGCTATCTGGATGCCAAAGGCGCTTTCTTGATCAAAAAATCGGTGGAGACAGTGTCTGAATTTTATGGGATATCAAAATTTACCTTATATAATTATCTTAATGAAGGCCATGAAAAGCCAGAAGGAGAAGATTAGCAACTGATTTGGAAGTTCTTGTTAATTTGCATATGCTATGTTATGCTTATGAGGAATAACAATGAGGAGAGGGCGATGAATAAGAAAATGCACGATTTGATAGATGCAAATTTTGATGAGCTTGTGGCTGCTGTGCAAAAATTTATACGGATAGATAGCGTTGCTGATGATGACAAAGTCGATATGGCAGCTATGTACCCTTTTGGCGAAAAGATGGCTAATATATTGACGGAGTTTCTAGCTTATGCGGCTCAGCAGGGCTTCATAGTGAAGAACGTGGCCAATGCGGCAGGGCATGCAGAATGTGGCGGCGACTCATCAGCTGCACAATCAATTATCGGCGTGCTTTGCCACTTGGATGTGGTGCCCATTGGTAGCCGCGATCAATGGAAGCATGAGCCATTTGGCGGAGAGATAGATGGCGGGCGGCTTTATGGCCGTGGCAGTGTTGATGATAAAGGCCCTGCGGTGGTGTCTTTGTATGCGCTAAAAGCCTTGAGAGACTGCGGTGTGCCGCTGAATCATCGCTACAGATTGATTGTTGGGCTTGATGAAGAGTCTGGCTTTTCACGTTGCCTTGGCAAATATCTTGAAAACGAAGAAACACCTATGTATAGCTTCTCCCCAGATGCTAGCTTCCCTGTGATCAATGCAGAAAAAGGTATACTGCGCTTTGATATCAATGGAAGCTGCACATGGGGTAAGCCTAGCGAGCAAGCTCGTCGCAATATAAACCTTGTGAAGATAGCCGCAGGAGATAGATATAATGTGGTGCCTGATTCCGCCACAGCGTATTTTGAGGGTGATATTAACCAAATAAAGGAAATACTCTCGCCATTAGCCGATCAGGACTGCTCTATGAAAGAAGAGGGCGGCAAGCTAGCATTCACAGTGCGCGGGGTGTCGGCCCATGCTATGGAACCTCATAAAGGGAAAAATGCCCTCCAAGGCTTGATGGAAAAGCTCGCCCGCTTGAAACTAGCAACAGCTGGAGAAGATGGCTTGCCAAATGAGCTTTTAAATATTTGTACACTGGTCGGCAATACCCCACAAGGCGGCACAGTCACAGGTGTTCAATTTGGCATAGCCTGCAAGGATGAGGTATCTGGCTCGCTAACATGCAATGCAGCCGCGCTCAAATTTGAAAATGATAAGTATTCGCTGCGTTTTGATGTGCGCTATCCTGTCACTGCTAATTCTGAAAAAATTATCGAAGACATCAAGCGTGCTGTCCAGATACAGGGTGTGACGGTTACAATCCAGCAAAATAAACTCCCGTTGCATCTTCCAGCCGAGATGCCTTTTATACAAGTGCTCTTAGGGGCATACAACGATCTGACAGGCGATAAAGGCGAGCCACTATGCATAGGCGGCGGCACATATTGTCGCTTTCTGAAAAATGCTGTGTCTTTTGGCCCAATTTTCCCAAACGAGGAAGTGACAGAGCATAAGCCAGATGAATATGTATCGCTGGAATCGCTACGCAAGACAACACATATCTACGCAGAAGCGCTATATAGGATTAATGCTGGTGCTATTGGGTAATTTGTAAATTATTGTTGTTTGTTGATTGAGAACTACAGATAAACGTCATTGCGAGGCTCTGCGAAGCAATCCAGCGTTCCGAATAGCTGTCAGCCAAAGGCTGTCACAGTCCTGAGGTCTGGATTGCCGCGCTGCGCTCGCAATGACAGAATCAACGCCATTGACCACTCCTGTTGCTTGGCATGAAAAAAGTATCCCCTTCTCGCTAGGAAGGGGAATTTTTTAATAGTTTACAGCCCTAATGCGCCTAACACGCCAATTGCCATGCGAATAGGCGTTGCTTTGCCTGTTGCGATAACTTCGCCATTCACACTTTCTGCGCATAGCATCACAAATTGCTTATTATCCAATAATGATAGCAAGTCGGTGCTAGAATTGATCGTGGCGCCTGTGCACGATACACTCGCAGCTACCCCCAATAGACCAGGTTTATAGGTGCAGGTGCTTGGTATCTCCATCTGCTCAGCACTGTTACTAGGCTTTTGTGGGGCAAATTCGATAGTGGCCTCCCCTGCGAGCAGATCATTCACTAGGCTAACTAAGCCTGTCAAGAGTCCATTCTCATCCGCCTCATATAGGCCGCAGGTGATTTGGCTATTTGGTGCGGTGTTTGCTATCTTCACCACAAATCTAATATTTGAGCTTTTTGCCACTAGCACTGATTCTAACCCGCTCACTATTGGCAGATTGCCGCTATCTTCTGTTACCACTAGCGAATCTGTAGGGCTTGTTGTTTTCAGCGGTATATAAAATGTTGGTGGATTCGCATCAGTATTGACAGTAAGCGTAACAGAATTAGGATAAGTGAAGCTAATTTTCTTATCGTTACAGGTGATTTCGTCGGCGCTAGTCACTCTGCATGCCAAGCTGAGGGTGCTACCATTATAGCTTAGTGCAGAGCTCACATCAACAGCACCCAAGAATGCTGTGAATTTTGGACTAGCTCCAGTAGGGATCACTATATTTTTGGCAACCACAACAGGCACATCTTGCGCATTACGTTTTTGCAAAGGCAGTGTCGCTGATATTGGTGAAAGCGCAATCCTGCCAATATCATTGGTGATGCTTGTATCTAGCAAGCCGCCTGAGCCATTCAGCTCAGATGAATTGGATGGAGTGCCAGCATTCATAGTGGGTGCGCCTCGAGTATCAGCATTGGTGCCAATCAAGATATTCGAGCTTTGCAAAGGTATAGGAAGCGGCGCATCTGACCAGCTACCATTAGCATTTTGGCAATACATAAGATTTGCACCAGCAGTGTAGCACTTAGTTGTAGCTACCACCTTGCTTAGATCGCTAGCAGGGGTCACCTGCAAGATAACTTCGCCTGCGCCATCAATAGGTGGTTCGCCAACGAGGCCAGTATTGGCATTATCATCCAGCACCACGCCTATCTGCCCATATTTATTTTCTGGATAGCCAGAGGCATCTATCAATAAACTCATCTCTAGTGCGCTGGCAGGGTCAGTTGCCAAGGCTAAGTTGCCTGGCATAGTCACCTCTTCCACCTCAAAGCCATCTGGCGCATCGTATTCGCCTAGCGAAAAGCTTATCGCGCTCAAGCTTTCATCGCCTACGATCTCAATTGTAGGGTCATCGTGGCGCACAGCTATCCGCACATCATCTGCCCTGTAGAACGTGGCATTATCGCCCATGCCATTTTCACAAAAAATTGTATTGGTATCAATAAGGTTGCACGCTGTGAAATAAGCCGCGCCATATTTATCACCAATAGCAATAGCATCATGGCAAGATACACAATTGGTCTTTGCATCATGATCTGGATTGTCGCCAAGCGGCTTTAGCACTAGCGTCTGGCTGTCATCAGTGAGCGAAACATGCAGCCCATCTGTCACAGGTGGATTCACCCGAATCCCCACCATAGTGGCAGCTCGGCCACCACGCTGCAATTGCTCAATGCGATATGTGGAAGATATAGGGCTGACCGATAGCACAGTGCCCGAAACACTACCACCTCCGCCGCCAACGCCTCCACCACCGCTCCCACTCCCACCGCCGCCAGTGCTGCTTTCTCCGCTGCCACTGCCGCAGGCAACCAATAATGACAGCAAGAACGCTATCATAAACATGACAAGACACTTTCTCATAATTCTCCCCTAAACAAGATTCAAACACACTACTAGTATATAGATAATTCACATAGTGTGTATAGTCAAGGGGAAAGATTTCTAGGTGTCATTAGACTTGTCATGAAATGTCAAGACCCATTCCGCTTCGCGGGGAAGCACACGTCATTGCGGCCTTGAGCCGCAATCCAGAATAAATCCAGTGCGGAGACGTTATTCCAATTCTAAATTAAAGTTTCCATAATTCCGTCATTGCGAGGCTCATGCGTTGCCAATCCAGCGTTCCTAATAATTGTTGGCCAGGCCACCATAATCCTGAATCCTAGATTGCTTCGCAGAGCCTCGCAATGACGAAGGATAAAGGCATATT
>JAITWL010000350.1 GCA_031285285.1 Deferribacteraceae bacterium
GCAGGCACTTTGCTTTCTTTGATCATCTTCAATAGCCAAGCCATGCCAGCAGCGGAGCGCTCGAGGGTCTGTATGCCTTCTGCATCTTGCAAGACCTCGCCTGGCGTTCTGCCATAAACTGCGCTCCAATATGTTGTTGGCGCCACCACCACGTCGGCTAGCGCAAGATAATTCATCAGCTGATTATACACAGCCACAGCGCCTGCGCGACGGGTGATAGCGGCCACAGCAGCCACTTTATGGCGAAAATAAGACGAGCTTGAGTAGAACACCCTATCTAGGAAGCATTTCATAGTGCCGCCGATAGCTGCATAATAAGTAGGCGAGCCAAGGATAAAGCCATCAGCATCGCGCATTTTTTGGGCGACTTCATTCACAATATCATCTTTGAATACACAGCGATTCTGCTCAGATGAGCCGCAATGTCCACAAGCTATGCAGCCGTGCAGCGCAAGGTTACCTACAGTGATAATCTCTGTCTCTATGCCTGATTTTTCAAGCACTTCACACATTTTGCCTAATGCGGCCATAGTGTTGCCATTTTTCTTAGGGCTGCCATTTATTGCTATTACTTTCATTTATGAATACTCCTTTATTTAGCTTATAAACACAAAAACCCCGCACAGGGGCATCTAATGCTTTTGTCAGTGTATAGCACTATGTTGTAAGTGTCAACTTGTTCTTTGGATTGTAGGTAACACATGGCAAAGCAAGGGATAAAATTATAAAATTGCTTGAAAATATTGTATAAATGGGATAAAATCATGCTAGGAGTTTCTATGAAATATGCAGATAATATTGGTGATTTTCTTTTAGCTTTTGATCCAAGTCCTTTAAAAGATGAAAATATGGCTAAATTTTACATTGATAATACAATGCCCATACGTATGGAGGACGATTTTAAATCACCATTAAAAGATCTTTATAAGGCATGTTGCTCAGCTCTTGGTAGCAATGCCCATATATTAATGGGACATCGAGGCTGTGGTAAAAGCACAGAGTTGAACGTTTTCAAAAAGAGACTAGAGGCTGATGGCAGAAAAGTGTCTGTGGTGCAATGTAATGATGAGGGAGATCTGCAAAATTTGGTTTATTGGGATTTGCTTATCTTGATAGGCAAGCACCTATTAGATATTGCAAGAGAGCTGCAAACTGATTTGCCACAAGGTCTTTTGCAAAATATGGCAGATTTTTGGAAAGATATTGAGATTGTCATAACAAGTAGCGAAGATGCATCAACAACTGCTGGAGCAAAAGTTGGCATTAATATATTTTCAATCTTCACCGCGATGGCTGGAGGTGAATTAAAATATGGTCAATCAAAAAGGACTGAAATTCGCGAACGAGTGGAAAAGAATACTTTCCAATGGGTAAACTATTTAACAGAAGTAGCTGCTGAGATTGCAAAGAAATCAGGAAAGTCACCTGTGATCATTTTGGAAGATCTTGATAAGCTCAGTCCTGAACGTGCATGGGATATATTTCAAAAGCCACTAGCGCAGCTACCTTTTCCAGTGGTTTTTACATTCCCTATTGCCTTATCATATGACACTAGATTTGGCAGTATACGAGCAGCTTTTAACAATCATATATATAACTTACCTATGATCAAAGTTAGGACTATTAAGGAAGAAAGGCATGAGCCAGGCTTTGATATTTTGCGTAGCATTGTTGCCAAGCGTGCAAACTTAGCTTTATTTGAAGATGGCGTGCTAGATTCTTTGATAGAAAAGACTGGCGGCAGTCTGCGCGATCTTTTTTATTATATCACAAATGCTTCTAACAGGGCAGGTTACAGGCAATCTGCCACAGTAAGTATGGAAGATGCAGAACGTGTATTGGTATCATTTAGGTCTGATCTCACAAGACTTATCACAACTAAAGATTATGATTTTCTCATAGAGGTTCATAGGGAAAAACAAGATATTAGTGACACACAGCTGCTCTTGCGAATGATTCAAGGGCAAATTGTATTGGAATACAACGGCGAGCGCTGGCACGATCTGCACCCACTGGTTGAGGATTTTCTTAGGGAGCGAGGCAAGCTGTGACAGCTATTAATCCTGCGGGCTCAGCCAATGAAGAATCATTCCATGCGCTAGGCTGGGTGCTTGATCATGCAGATGCAGGTTTCTATCTTTTCACTGCTTCCAGCCTTATGCAGCGCCATGTGGCAGAGCATTATCAAAAATATAATATTGCTATCTACGATTACAGCAAAAATGCGGCTCCATATCGCTTTAGCACTTTAGCACAATGGGCAAACGTGCAGCAGAGCAAGATTTTCTTTGTTATCAATATGCAGGTGGCCTTGCATAGAGATGATGATATATTCAATCTAAATATGAGCCGCGATCTTTTATCGCAACTAGGTGGCATCTGGATATTTGGGATGGATTCATCCACAGACACTCGCCTATCAAGGCTAGCCTATGATATATATTCTTTCATGCGTGTCCGCAGTCATTTTGAGGATCAGGGCATTGAGAAGCAGCCAACAGCTGCAAAATTTGACAGAGGCTCACTAAATGAATATTACAAATCTTATGCTGATGCTCAAGAGCAGATGGCTAGGTATGCAGCAATGCTTGATGAGCTTATGGCCTTGCCGCTTGATTCAGGGCAGGAATATTTGCTAATATCCACAATCACACTTAGCAATATCGCAAGGCTCTATAGCAGCTATGCGCGCTATGATGAGGCCTTGGAGATACTCTCACGAGTGTTGTTGATTCGTGAAAAATTATTGGGCGCAGAGCATCTAGACACTGCTGACTCTTACAATGATGTCGCATGTATATACTCTGATCAGGGCGATTATGCAAAGGCGCTGGAATACCACCAAAAGTCGCTCAAAATTAGAGAGAGTGTATTGGGTATAGAGCATCCAAACACTGCACTATCTTACAATAGTATTGGACTTGTATACTCTGCTCAAGGCGATTATGTGAAGGCATTGGAATACCATCAAAAGGCATTCAAAATTTATGAGAGTGTATTGGGCATAAAGCATCTAAACACTGCAATATCTTATAATAATATTGGACTTGTGTACTCTGCTCAAGGCGATTATGTAAAGGCATTGGAGTACTATCAAAAGTCGCTCGAAATTAGAGAGAGTGTATTGGGCGCAGAGCATCCAGACACTGCAAGCTCTTACAATAATATTGCAACTGTATACGATGCTCAGGGCAATTATGCAAAGGCATTGGAATACCACCAAAAAGCGCTTAAAATTAGAGAGCATGTGTTGGGTGCAGAGCATTCAGACACTGCAATGTCTTACAATAATATTGCAACTGTATACGATGCTCAAGGTGACTATGCGAAGGCATTGGAATACGCTCAAAAAGCAGTCAAAATTAGAGAAAGTGTCTTGGGTGCAGAACATCCAAACACCGCAAGCTCTTACAATAACCTTGCAAATGTATA
>JAITWL010000011.1 GCA_031285285.1 Deferribacteraceae bacterium
GAGCCTCGCAATGACAGAGAGGTAAACCCGCTTCTACAGGCTTGATACAGCCTAGGTTAGTGCATATGGGAGATTCCCCATTGGATTAATCCTAGATTGCGGGTCGAGCCCGCAATGACACAGCTTTTTCGTTTTATGACTATGGGTCATTAGACTTGTCACGAAACAAGTTGCAACCGTAGGGGAGAGCGACCCCGCTCTCCCGCTTGCATCCAGTGGGGGAACTATTGTGGTCGTTTATGAAACAAAGCTAGAACAATTCCCCTTCTCTTAGAAGGGGTGTCAGGCAAAGCCTGACGGGGTAGTGATCCACAGCCTTTAACTGTTGATAATAACTACGCATGTAAGCATTACAACTCATTGCGTTAATTATGCTTACTGATTTATATTATAATGCTTGCACGCATAACCGTAGCGATGGTTTAAGGCTAAGGAGCCACTACCCCGCCCCTGCGCGTAGCCCGCAAGTTCAATTATGGCACCCCTTCCGCCGAAGGGGACTTTGGTCTATTGCGACGGGAAAAATATAATTGGAATTTAGACTAAATATTTATAAAATTTAGGGGATATTTTAAATGAAGAAGGGTTCTTTATCTAGCATCATCATGATTTGGCTCTATGCACTTATCATCGCAGCAGCAGCTGCACTTATCGGGTCGTTGATATCAATGCGGCTTGCTTCGCGCACAGCCACGAACATTTCAGAATTTGTCTTGCCTATCAATAATGGCACAGCTTCGCTTGTGGATAAGCTTTGGGAAATGAGGCTTAATGCCAGCACATTTTTATATGATGGCTTGGAGACAAGCTATAATAAGTCTCTTGAGGCTGGGCAGCAGCTATCAGCCAATGTGACAAATGTAAGCACTATAGCAAGCACCTCTGATAGTGGAGAGAGCATGAGCGAGCTGATAGCCAAGGTAGAGGCGAATAACCAAGCCTATCAAGCATCAATGCTTGAAAGTGCCACAACCATTCGTGATATGGCGACAGCTCTAGAAAATTCAAATCAAAAGACTAGAGAATTTTTAGTCACAATTAATGACTTTGCTAAGTGGGTGGCAGACTACCAAGTGCAGAATCAGCCCATAGGGGATGCGCTCCTAAGGCGGCTAAACACGATCAGCGAAAACTTGATTGCCATGACAATAAATATTTCGGATATTTCATCAGCTATCACTGAGGCTCATGCCACAAGAGATATCACAAGATTTGATGCAGTCACAGACACTCGCAAAGATCTGCTAGATAGGCTCACATATATCAGCTCCATAGTGACGCTAGAGCAGACAAGGGCAATCATACAGCAGCTCAATCTACAGCTTGAAGAGCTAAGAACGTATAATGACAGCTTGATAGCGCTAGTCAATCAGCTATACGCAGAAGATGCCGAGCGCGGCACAATAGGCGATGCAATGATGGCAGATGTGTCTACACTTGATCAATTTACCACAGATATCGGTCAATCTGGCTCGCAAGGCTTGATTAGTTTTTTATCTAAAGTGGAAATAATGATAATAGTGGCTATAGCTGTGCTAATAGCAGTGGGCATAGCAAGCAATATAGCGATCCGCAAGAAGGTCATCAATAGGCTCACAAGTTTTGTGGCAGCTATGGCTAATTTCACCTCTGGCGACGGCGATTTGACCAAACGCATAACAATTAATTCTCAAGATGAGATTGGTCAGCTTGGTGAATATGTCAACACCTTTGTGGGCAGCATTCAAGAGATAGTGAAGCAGGTGAAGCAAGCCGCCGATGATTTGGCCTCTGGCAACACCCAATTAGCCGCCACTATGGAAGAGCTCACAGCCACATTCAATGCTCAATCAGAGCAGGTAAGCTCTGTGGCTACAAATATGGGCATAATGAACGATGTGTCGCAAAATATAGTGGGCATCTTGCAAGACAATCTCTCCACAATGGGAGAATCGGGCGACTCTGTGCGCACAGGCAATGAGCAGCTACAAAGCGTTATGGACACTATGCATTCGATCAAAGATCAGACCACTGACCTATCAAATACTATCAATGGACTCTCACAATCTTCTGTGCAGATAGGAGAGATACTGACTGTGATCTCGGGCATTGCAGATCAGACTAATCTTTTGGCGCTGAATGCCGCCATTGAGGCTGCCAGAGCTGGTGACGCAGGCAGAGGCTTTGCAGTGGTGGCTGATGAGGTGCGCAAGCTTGCAGAAGGCACACAGGAATCCACAAATGAGATAGCTGCTATCATCAATACCTTGCAAAAAGACGCAAATGATGCCTCTAACGAGATGTCGAAAGCTGTAGTCAGCGTGAATACAGGCATGGATGGCATTGATAAAGCTGGAGAGATGATGGGTGTGATAGTAGACTCCACTGAAAGCGTGTCGCAATCAATCAATGGCGTGAATACAGAAGTGAGCAACCAATTTGGGATGATCCATGAAATATCAGATAGCACCCAGGGGCTAGCCTCAGGCATAGAGCAAAGCGTGCACGCTGTAAATGAAGTCGCTATCACAGTGTCACATCTGCAAGGGCGCGCAGAGACGCTGAAATCAGTGGTGTCGCAGTTTAATGTGTGAATCCAATGGGAGAAAAAGGATGCTAATGCTTGGGGCTTGTATGACATGCATGGCAATGTGTTTGAATGGTGGGATTGGTATGATGTTTATGACATGGCACAGCTGATAGATCCAGTAGGGGGCGAGCTCAGGCTCTGACCGCGTGAACCGCGGCGGCTCGTGGTACAGCGCGGCGAAGCCTCTGTGTTCGGCGTATCGCATGTTCAACGCACCATCAAGCATGTACTATACCATTGGCTTTCGTGTGCTACGTCGCTGAGCTCTGTAAGGCAGAGCGCTTGTCAGTATTACGTTTTTTTAATGCGAAAACGTCATTAGACCGTAGGGGAGAGCGACTCGGTCGCCCGTTGCAGCAAAGCTGCAATAATGATGTCCATGCGTCAACGCAATTGGCCACTCACTTAAATTAGACACTTGAGTTTCTACGCAACAAACTGTACACTAGCATAAAATGTGTATAGGATAAAAAACTGATGAAAAAATTCGTTAAAATAGCACTCATTGCCCTTGGTTCTTTGATATTGCTGCTGATTCTCGCTGTGATCATCCTTCCGATGATTATTGATGTGAATTCTTTCAAGCCCCAGATCACTAAGATTGTGAGCGATCAGACGGGGCGCGAGCTCACTATTGATGGTGATATCAAGCTTCGAGTTCTGCCGCGCCTCAGCATAGATCTGACGGGCATCCGATTCACCAATGCAGAGGGCTTTGAGCCTGAGAATATGGCCTCCATCGGCCATGCATCCTTTGGGGTGGCGCTATTTCCGCTGCTTAGCAAAGAGATACGAGTCACCAGAATCATTCTTGAAGATACAGAGCTCTACTATGCTGTGAATGCTGAGGGTGTGACGAATATAGATGATATCCTCGCGCTGCAAGCGGCCAAAGCTGAGGCTGCGCCTGTGGAAGAGCCTGAGCCAGAGCCTACAGAGGAAGCCCCCATGTCAATTAATATGGAAGATATCAATGTGGGGCTATTGCGCATATCCAATATGAAGCTTAGCTACAATGACGAACGCCTAGGGGTGCAGTATCTGCTATCAGAAGCTGGTGTGGAGGCTGAGGATATAGCCCTAGCTAAGCCAGTGGATCTCACTATGCAGGCCAAGTTTCAAGAGCTGAAATCACAAATGGCGGCTGGGCTTGATATGGCTATGACAGGCTTCTTTGATGGCTCGCTTGCCACAGCCGATCTTACTAAGCTGACGCTAAGCTATAGTGCGCCTGAATCTGGCATAGATGTAACCGCGAATCTAGTCGCCAATACTAAATTTAACCTTGATACACAAGTGGCAGAGCTATCTGGCACAGTGCTTGATGTGGTAGCCAATATGCAATCGGCTGATTTCTCGCTCGCTAGCGATGTGAAGCTCGAGCTACCCGCCGCCAGCTTTGATCTTACGCGCACTTATCTTGATTTGCCCGCTATGAATGTGAGCGGCGGCTATACTGTCAGCATGATAGAAGGCCGTCAGAGCCTATCAGCAGCGCTTTCTAAGCTCACACTCGATATGCAGCAAGAGAGTGTAGCGCTAGAAAGCTTCAATCTGCAAACAATGGATATAAATGTGAATGCAGCGCTTGCTGGGCAGAAGATACTTTCAGCGCCAGATATCAAAGGCTCAGTGCGCCTAGCGGAATTTTCCCCGCGCTCTGTGCTTGCCAAGCTAAAGGTGGATTACACGCCTAGCAACGCGACTGCAATGACAAAATTTGGCATGGCGACAGACTTCACGCTCGCTAATAATCTGGTGACCGCGCCTATAGCGCTGACGCTTGATGATACTAAGCTAAATATTAGCACAACGGTCGATTTAGCAGGTGCAAAGCCTGTGATCACTGCTAGCACTGAGCTAGATGCAATCAATGTCGATAAATATCTACCAGCCAAGGCGGCAACAGACACAGCCGCCGCTCCAGCAGCCCCAGCTGCCGCGTCAGCCGAGCCAGCTAAGCTAGAATATCCTGAGGTAGCGCTAGATTTGAGCACAGCGCCTAATTTCACAGTGTCATTCAAGGCTGGCAAGATAAGCATGATGGGCGAGGCGCTCAATGCCTTGGCTGTGCAAGCAAAAGGCGTGGATGGCATAGTGGATGTGAGCATGGGCACAGCGCTCAATCAGGGTGCAAAAATCAATGCTGATGCGCATATCACAGCAAAACCGAATAACTTCAATGCAGCAGCTAATTTAAATGTTGCAGCGCTTGATCTGCATAAAGCCTTGCTGATAGTCGATCCTAAGATGGATCTATCAATAATACCTAAGCGTGGTGCGGTGTCGTTGAGCGCTAGCATTGGCAATAAGGCGCTGACACTATCTAAGCTTAATGCATCTGCAGATGCAATCACTGTGGCAGGCAATGCCAAGCTTGATTTCACGCCAGCTACGAAGCCGCTAGCGACTTTCCGCTTCGATATCAACCGCATCAATGCGAATGACTTCCTTCCTAAGAAAGCCGAAAGCGCCCAGCCAGAGACAGCCGCGCAGGTGCAGCAGCAGGCCAATGCCGCCACTGGCGCCCCAGAGATTAACCTGCCGCTTGATGCTGATGGCGTGGTGAAGCTAGGTGCGCTCACTTACGATAGGATAACAGTATCAAATATCAGCGCAGCGCTGAAAGTGAAAGATAATAATGTGTCAGTAGCGCCAGTATCAGGCTCTGTCTGGGGTGGCTCTTTCAATGTCACAGGCTCAGTGGCCTCGAAAGGCGGCAAGCTGCCAGCTGCTCTCAAGCTGAATCTGGCATCTATC
>JAITWL010000020.1 GCA_031285285.1 Deferribacteraceae bacterium
TAACTTGATATCTGCGTAGGCTGTAGTGCTAAGGCATAGCAAGAAGATTGCGACTATTCTCACGCTAAACGTGGATACCGCCGAAATCATCAAATCTCCGCTATCAGCTCAATCTCCACAGGCACATTCAGCGGCAGCTCATATACCCCCACAGCAGAGCGCGTATGCACGCCCTTATCGCCGAATATATCGCATAGGAGCTGCGAGGCAGCATTCATCACATTTGCCTGCTGGTTAAAGCCAGTTGCGCTTTGCACAAAGCCTGTCACCTTCACTATCTGCTTAATTTTGCGTAAGTCACCAAGATGAGCATCCAGTGCACCTAATATATTTGCCACACAGAGCTTTGCCGCTTCCTGAGCCTGTTCAAGGCTTACTTCTGCGCCAACCTTGCCTGTGTAAAGCGATTTGCCAGCTGTCACAGGTATAATACCTGATGTATATACTAGGCTGCCAACCGTCTTCACGGGCGTATAGAGCCCTGCAGGCGCAGGCGCTACGAGTGTGATATTGAGTGTCTTAATTTTTTCATAGATCATGATTAATTCTCCTAAAAACGCTTGCCATAGCCAACCATCACCATATTGTGGTTTAAGTTTTTGTCTTTGTCACCAGCTTTGCTTGAAGCTGAAATATGGTGCAATGCGCATTTTATATAGTTACCATGCCCCATAATGAACCTTACGCCAGCCTCTATAAAAAGCCCCACTGTGCTATCCATTTTCGCTTGATATGAATCCCCACTATCAAATACATACATCGGTCCGACTAGCATATAGCCATCTATGCTTGGGCTAAAAGCATATTTTGTACTAAGACCTGCGCCAACATAGTTGGTGTTATTTGGTAGCTGCAATACTGCCGTGATACCAATGAGCTCATTAAAATAATGGGTAGCAGCGCCATACACGTTTATACGGCTATATTCAGGTTTTTTTTCAAAAGTTAGCGCTACTTCCAAATGAGTGTTCCTATTTGCCAATGGTGTTGACTCAGTTTCTTGTGCAAACACAGTCATACAGGCCAACAAAGCAATAAGCAAAAGCTTAACATGCATATAAACTCCTGTTTACACCTCTTTCGTCCGATACTCCGCCACATTTATATATTCATCAATCTTCACTTTTGGAATAGAGCCAGCAGTGGGTACTTTCAACACGTCCACTGCTTTATAATAGTTCCACATGTCTATCTCTAGCTTATCTCCAGCTTTCACCTCTGCGGATGCTTTGGCAGTGCGCCCATTGAGGCGGATTACACCTTCATCAGCGCTTTCTTTCGCCACTGGGCGGCGCTTTATCAGGCCTGTAAGCTTTAAAAATTTATCTAATCTCATTATTCTCAAACCTTCGGTTTTCGCTCGTTGTTGCGCGTTATCAATTCACTGCATATCTATTAACCACTATTGACTGCTTCTGCTTCTCAAGCCAGTTCATGAAAATAGCATTCAGCTGCTGCTCTCGCAGTGTGTATGTGATGCTATTGCGCTCAGCCTCAGGTATATTGATGCTTCTGCGCATCTCATTGCGCCGCATCACTAAATATCGGCCGCTGCCATCATTGATGCCTTTGCTTGTGCTGCCATCCTGCAAATTCAGAAGCTCGCTCTGCATGTCAGCTGATGCAAGCTGCTCTGGGCGCGTCCAGCCCATAGCGATCATTGATTGGCCTGCTGCTTCGGCTGCAAGCTCTAATGAACTGCCATCATCTAGTGCATCTATTGCAATTTCTAGTGAATCATCATCTGGGAAGAATACTATATCAACATTATATTCCACTTGCTCTGCTTGAAAATCTGGCCTCTGCTCCCGCAGATAAGCAATGATATCGCTCTCTGTGACTATAGCACGTGATACTAGCATGCCTGAGAGCTTATTCTTGATAATTATTTGCTTTACAAATAGGAATAGCTCTGGCGTAACAACGCCTTCACGCTCTAGGATAGCTAACACCTGTGCGCGAAACTGCGTATTCTGCTCTTGCAGTACCACTATCATTTCTTCCACTTCTTCATTCGTAGCGCTCACGCCCACACGGGCTGCGGCGATTTCTAAAGTTTTATCGTAGATGACCTGCTCTATAGCCTCATTATAATAGGCTTCCCATGCAGTGTTTCGCTCATCGCCAGCTTCCATATCATTGATAGAGCGCACTATTGCTGGGGCAAATTTTTGCACATCGTGCAGGGTGACTATCTGCGAGCCAACCTGCGCCACTATCTTATCTATCAGCTCAGCGTTGGCCTTTGTTGGGAAAAAGCTCATCCAAAGTGAAAGCATCAAGATACTGGATATTCGCATTATTGAGAAGCGCATTAACAAACTCCCTAATCATTTCCTGCCGTTTTTTGGTATAAAGCTCGGCATAAAGCTCTTGTTTGACATTTTCATAGGCTGTGCGTTCAGCATTGGCATATTGCATCACTTTAAATATGTGGAAGCCATAGTCGGAGCGCACCACATCACTTGTCTCTCCAGCTTTCAGCTTGAAGGCATCGCTAAAAAACTCAGGGAAATCAGCCTCATTGATATAGCCCAAATCACCACCATTGCTACGCTCAGGCCCTTCGGAATATTTGCGAGCAACCTCTGAGAAGATTATCCCGCCTGCTAGCTCTTTGGCTGCTGCCTGTGCCATATCATTATCAGTGGTGAAAATATGTAGCACATGCGCCACGCCTGTTGGGTTGCGGTCGATATTCTTGCTAGCATAGTGCTTCTTTAGCTCATCTTCAGTGATATAGCTCATGTTAGTGACCACCAGCTGGCTAAGCTCATCAATGATCAGCCGCTCTTCAGCGAGCTTGGCCACCTTATCAGCTTCGATATCATATTGACCAGTGACAGCTTTCAGCTCTTTGGCACCTGCAGCACTTGTGAGCTGGGCATAGAGTTGGTTGCGCTGATCTTGATGATAGGCTGTGATACCGCGCTTGTCGGCCTCTTCTAGGAGCAGCTTATG
>JAITWL010000216.1 GCA_031285285.1 Deferribacteraceae bacterium
ATTGCGAGGCTCATGCGTTGCCAATCCAGAATTCAGGATAATTGACGGCCTTTGGCCGAACGATATTTTTATTGTCCCCATTGGATTAATTGCTGGATTGCCGCGCTACGCTCGCAATGACTTAGTTAAATATCGGCCCAAATACCTGTCCAAAAGGGCTTACTTGAAAGCGCATGTTGTTGCCGCTAGCATCAGTGGCACTCACAGTGTACACATCAAAACCATTGCCAGAATCATAGGAATCAACAGCTGTCACGCGATAGCCTTTCAGGTTGCTTGAGCTGAAATAGTCTTCCACTATTTTTCTGGCAGAGTCTTCGGATGTCACAGTGGGTGATGGTGCAGCGCCGCCGCCGAAGCCGCCATTGCCATTATAATATCCGCCATGCTCGTTATAGCCGTGACCATAGCCATGCCCACCGCCGTTGTGCCCCCAGCCGCCCCATGCAAAGGCAGCCACGCTGAATGCCAATACCATAATCGCAGTTAGTCCTAAAAGTTTTTTCATTTTTATGCTCCTTAATTATTAATAACCCTGTTGTGGCAAAGGTCTACCGTTGCCATTGTGGCCACCATTATTATGCCCGCCATTATTGCCGTGGTTAGCAAAAGCTGCCACACTCATAAGCAATGTGAAAATTAAAACCAAGCCTAATGTAAATTTTTTCATTTTTGCCTCCTGTGCAAATCTATGTTATAATACATCTGATAGATTAGAGAATGATTAAATTAAAAATTTATCTGGAGGAAATATGCCATCATTTGATGCTGTGAACGAAATTGATATGCAGGAAGTGGATAACGCTGTTAATAATGTGAAAAAAGAACTGACCACCCGCTATGACTTCAAGGGCTCTAATACTGAGCTGGAGTTGAATAAAAAAGATGGGGTAATCACCATCACAAGCACTGACGAGATGAAGATGGACGCCCTGCGCGAGATGCTGATAGTTGCCATGATCAAAAGAGGCGTAGATAAGCGTACGCTAGACTTTGCTGAAGTGGAAAAAGCTGGTGGAAACAAGCTGCGCCGCACTGTCACACTCAAGCAAGGGCTTGATAAAGATCAGGCCAAAAAGATCACAGCGCTGATCAAAGACTCCAAGCTAAAGGTGCAGGCCTCAATAATGGATGATAAAGTGCGTGTGACAGGCAAGAAGATCGACGATTTGCAAGCCGTGATAACATTATTAAAATCGGCCGAGCTGGAAACACCGCTGCAATATGTGAATATGAAGAGCTAGAATAGTTCCCCACTGGATTAATGCGGGAGAGCAAGGTCGCTCTCCCCTACGGTTGCAGCTTGCGTAGTTATTTTTTCTTTGTAATTTCAACTATACCCTTATCGCCGTCCACCTTGACCCAGTCGCCTGTTTCGATCACTTCTATTGGGTCTCTTTCGAGGTCGGTCACGGCTGGCACTTTCATCACCACTAGGCCAGAGGCAATCTTCGCTGTTGTGACATTATATAGAACTGCCAGCGGAGCTGTTCCCAATAGTCTGCAATAGTGGAAGTGAATCGACCAGCCAGAAGAGCCTTTTGCACCAGGGAACACAAGCACTTTGCCTGCAAAGCTTTTTTTGAATAGCTCATGCCTTGCTTCTGTCACCTCGCCTGTGGCGCAGTTGATACCGCCCCAGCCAGAGATTGCTTGGCTAGTGACAAGGGCTTCGCCTTCTGAAACGCCGCCAATTACGCCGCGGCCTTTGATTATAATCTTTTCCATTAGAATCTCCCCTCCCATTTTCCTGTGATGGCGGCTTTTACACAGTCTTCAGTGCTGCCAAAGTATGATTCTGCACCAAAAATGCCTGGCATATAGTGAGACTGCTTTGCTGAATCAGTGGCTATCACCTTCGCTGTAGGCGGCTTCGCGCGGGCAAGCGCTGGGCAGGTATCAGCCATGAGCAGAGCGCCTGAGGCTTCAATAATTTTTGTATAGCCATTGCGATCGGCCACTTCTTTTAGTGCACGAGGTATGAATACCCACATTTCTAGATTAGGGCTGATCTTCTTGCCTTCTAAGAGCATTGCAGTTTCCCAGAGCTGCCTTAGTGAATAGTGAGGGCAGCCAAGCATAACAAAATCAACATTAGGATTAGTGGCAGTATTCAAAAGGTTATATGTGCGCTCCATTTCGGCTCTATCAAGCACAAAATTTTGCTCAGGCTTTTTGCTGCCAAAGGCCTCTTGCAATGTGCGCGCCTCAGGCGTGAGCCCTACCACATGCATCATCTCTGTGCCGCCAGATGAAGCGCCCGCAGCGCCAGCGTGTTTGTACGATTCCATTGTTGGCTTTGATTTGATGCCATTAAACACAGGGATTTTCTCGCCTGCGATCATGCCGCCATAGTAGCCTAGCAAGCCCCAGTCGCGTACTGATTCAATATGATATTGCACGTCTACAAGATAGTGCCCATAGCGGTTTTCAGGAAGATGCAAACCCCAGTATGGAGTTTTCCCTGTAAGCATAGAGCAAGCAGAGCTTTCGCGACCCTCGCAGTTAGTGCGCGCGCCTATGGCTGTGTTGATATATGCCACGGCTGAGGATTCCATCCACACGCAGTGTTCGCCGAATACAGGCAGATTGCCCACCAGATATGGCGAACAGGTGCAGATAAGATTGAGGTTCATTCTGCGTGAGATTGCCTCATCTTTTTCGTTAATGTCAAATTTGCTTTTTTTAATATACTGCTTTTCCCAGACGTCAGGATCGAGCCCATGCTCAAGCTGGCAGGAGAACGCGCTAACACGCGGAATCTCCCGAACGTCATCGCAGTTGTAATTAAGCTCACTCACAAGATGCTCAAAGCTTTCGAACTTATCTATGAGCGTATCTAGAAAGGGCGTCGTATTATTGATAGTGCCGCAGATATTTTGAGTGTCAACCATCTCTTCTGCGCCTAGCACATCGCCATATTTCACCAAGAATTCCATGGCACGCTGGACAGGAAGCCCGCGTTTGCCTTCAAGCATTTCAATTTCGTCTTGTTTAAGTTTCATTTTTATCTCCTAGAGATTTTTAAATTCCATTCCTAAGTTAATGTTTCCATAATTCCGTCATTGCGAGGCCTTGCGAAGCAATCCAGTGTTCCTAATAATTGTCGGCCAAAGGCCGTCATAGTCCTGAATCCTAGATTGCTTCGCAGAGCTCGCAATGACGGAGGATAAAGGCAAATCTTATTAGGAATTAAATCTTATCAAGCACATCCTTGCGCTCTAGATTATCCTTCACGCGCTCTTGCAGATCCTTTATTGAGATCGTGTGAACGCTTCCGCTTCCTGCCAGATCAAGCGCATGTGCTGCAGCCATGCCCATTGCCATGCAAGGGCCCATCACCCGCACGCTTGATAGCGCAATCAGGTCTGCATCTATGCAGCGGCCAGCTGCCACAAGGTTATCCACATCAGGTGGGGTCATAGCGCTGAATGGCACATAGTGCACATGGTCATCGGCGAATGGCTCCCACTGGTGCGTCTCAAGCGTATCATGCAGCTCGATAGGCCATGTGGTGCGCCCTATGGCATCATCAAAACGTTTGCCAGAGCGGATATCATCCGCCACCAGCT
>JAITWL010000264.1 GCA_031285285.1 Deferribacteraceae bacterium
CACAGGCTATTCTGGCCAACGTGGGCGCTATGCTGATGTTTTGGAGCAGGCTCGCAGAGTGGAAGAAAGTATCGCCGCACAAGATGCAAAATTTCAACAAGATAGAGCTGCCTTTGATACCAGCATGGCTAGATTTAATGAAAATCTTGCCAATCAAACAAGCCGCATAGAAAAAAACACAAGTGTCGACTATCTCGCGCGCGTAAATGCCCTCTCACGGCTTATCCAAGACAACGAGCATGTGCGTAGCGTATATTTCATTCTGCTATTAAGCCTAGTGCTTCTAGACTGCCTGCTCGTTATTCTAAAGGCCGTTTTGCCGATGGGCAGCTATGAGATGATAAAGGATAAGCATTTTAGAGAGCTTAGCATAGATGATGAAGCGGCCGTGAAGGCAAAAAGCCAAGCTTCTGAGCAAGAAAGCCTAAATAAAAAGGCTGAAAGCTTCACCAATAAGACAAACCTGCTATACCAGATGCTTGAACAAAATCTAAGCATCAGAAGCAACATATTGACGCGGCTACAAGAGGAAGAGAGAAAAGCTGATAGCATCAGCAATAAAGAAACAAGGGAAAGCTTCATAGCACAGATTCGCCAAGATGCAAGCGAGTGTAATGAAGCGATAGAGCATATTCAGGCAGTTATGATGGATGAGTTTAAGGAGAAGTAGCTTTGCTAAGGTTTCGCTAACTCTTTCAGCTCTGCAATCATATTTAGCGCCGTGATGGGCGTCAGTGTATTGATATCAAGCTCTCTCAGCCGAGCTATGGCTGGATGATCTTCATCAAATATTAGCATTGGGCGCACTATCACCTGTTGGCTAGCATGCGTGTGTTTTGTGGCTGTAGGCTCAGCTTCCAGATCGGCCAGTACGCTTCCTGCTCGCTCTATCACCTTAGCTGGCAGGCCAGCCAGCTGCGCCACATAGATGCCATAGCTCTTATCAGCCGCGCCAGCTATCACTTTGCGTAGGAAGATTATCTCGCCATCTAGCTCTTTGACAGCCATCGTGCAGTTTTTCACGCCTTCATTCATATCTGCTATAGCCGTTAGCTCATGATAATGCGTGGCAAAGAGCGTCTTCGCACGCAGACGCAGGATATATTCTGTCACAGCCCAAGCGATGCTTACTCCATCGAATGTCGATGTGCCCCTGCCTATCTCATCAAGCACTATGAGCGACTGCTCTGTGGCATGGGTGAGAATATTAGCTGTTTCCACCATCTCCACCATGAATGTCGATGCTCCACGGGAGATATTATCACTTGCGCCCACGCGGGTGAAGACCCTATCCACCATGCCTATCCGTGCCTCTTGTGCTGGCACAAAGCTGCCCATATGCGCCATAATCGTGATCAGCGCCACGCTGCGCATATATGTGCTCTTGCCCGCCATATTTGGGCCTGTGATCAGCAGCAGACGATTGTCCGCAGCATCAAGCAGGGCATCATTTGCCACATAGGGCGTCTTACTAGCAGCCTCCACCATAGGATGGCGACCATCGCTAATTTCTATAAGCCCCGATTTATCCACCACTGCCCGCACATAGCCACCTATCACAGCTGCATGCGCGAGGCTCACAGCCACATCCACTTGCGCGGCATTCTGTGCAGCATTACGAAGCAGCTCAACACTTTCGGCTATCATATCGCGAATAGATGAGAATAGATCGTATTCTATGCCGTTCAGTCGCTCTTCCGCGCTTACTATCGTATGTTCCAGCTCTTTGAGCTCTGGGGTCACATAGCGTTCAGCATTCACAAGCGTCTGCTTGCGCTCAAAATTGGCTGGCACTTTATTTGCATTGGCCTTTGATAGCTCTATATAGTAGCCAAAGACTTTATTGTAAGAGACTTTTAGCGATATGCCAGTACTGCGCTTTAGCTCGGCTTCCATATCAGCAATCACTTGTCTACCATTATTTTTGATATTGCGTAGCTCATCCACTATAGCATTGTAGCCTTCGCGAATTATGCCGCCTTCTTTTAGCGTGTTTGCAGGCTCATCCATAATGCTAGTGCTGATCAGCTCTGCTATGCGGCCACAATCGGTCATATGCTCACCAAGCGCTGCAATCTCCGCCACACCAGTGCTCTCTAGCATATCAGCAATGCGGGCAAGCCCAGCCAGCGAAACTTGCAACCATACTAGCTCCCTCGCACTCACCCTGCGTGAGGCGACACGGTTTGTGATGCGCTCGATATCATATAATTCGCTTAATAATAGCTCCATCTCCTGCGCAAATGGCCAATGCCCCGCAAAATAGGCCACTATATCAAGGCGTTTATTGATGGCAGCAGGCTCACGCAATGGGGTAAGTATTCTGCGACGCAATAACCGCTGCCCCATTGGGCTGTGTGCATGATTCAGCACGCCATATAGGCTCAGCCCTTGCGAATCCACCAGCTCCAGCGTGCGGCTAGCTATGGGGTCAACTATCATATGCTCGCTACGATTCACAAGCTTTGGCCGCGCATAAGCCACATCTAGCATAGCATCGGCCACATAGGCCATGATCATCTGCAAGGGCACAGCATGTAGGGCATCATCTATACCAAGAGCGTTTATATTTGCTACATTATATAGATCAGCTACGTTTTTTGCTGCCTTGGCAGCGGATATTGCAGGGCGAATAGCTTGCGCTACTCCTATATCAAACCGAATAGGTGAGGCGCAAAGCAGCTCTTTAGGATCAAAGCTCACGAGCAGGTCTTCTGTGGCGGCATCATCAGCACAAGCGCTCAGATATACTTCCCCAGTGGACACATCGACTGCTGCGATATAGCTGACGCCCTCTATATGTTGATAGACTGCCACAAGGAAATTATTCGCGGCATCGGCAAGCTCGCCTTCTTCTATGATAGTGCCAGGGGAGACAACGCGCGTAACCCCACGCTTCACAATGCCTTGAGCCAGCGCAGGGTCTTCGAGCTGCTCGCAGATAGCCACCTTGTGGCCAGCATTGATAAGCTTCATCATATAGGATTTATAGGAATGATGCGGCACGCCGCACATAGGAATCTGCCGTTCGGAATTTTTATTGCGACTAGTGAGCGCTATGCCCAATATCTTAGATGCCACAAGGGCATCATCTTCAAACATTTCAAAAAAATCGCCCATGCGAAAAAATAGCAAGCTATCAGGAAATTGCTCCTTCACTGCATGCCATTGCGCCATCATGGGCGTGGTGCTATCGTTTTTAGCCATTTTTATATACTATCCTGTTCTAATTGCAAAGCCAGCATATTTTATTGTACAAAAATGAATTAGGCAAGCAAATTTGAAAAGTTATTTGCGTTAGGCAAGAAGCGCTTAAATAGCATTTGTAATTCGCTAATATTTATATTACAATTAATGTCGTAGAAAAACTACGGCAGAATACTGGACAAGGAGTAAAGATGCTAGTTCGTTTTAGTGTAGAAAATTACACAAATTTCAAAGAAAGGTTGGAGTTTTCTTTCAAAGTGGGCGAATATACGTTCAATACAGATGCTGTGAAAAATGCTATACTTCGCACAGCTGTCATTTATGGCCCTAATGGTAGCGGAAAATCTAATCTTGGTTGCGCCATCATGGATATTGTGAGCGTGCTTACAGAGAAACACACTGAAATGAAAGCCCATTATGCTAATTTAGATAATAAATCTGATGTAGCCTCTTTTGAATATGAATTTAAATTCAACAAAAGTTCTGTTATATATAAATATAGTAAAAACTCTGCACAAGAGATACTCAAAGAAGAGCTATTGATTAATGATGAAAAAATGGTTTATTACACTTCAGATAAAATATTGATTAATTTCAAAAATGCGAAGAATTTACAGCTTGATTTGAAGAATAAGTCACCTCAATTGTCTTTAGTTAAATATGTGTATTTAAATACTATTTTTGAACCAAGGGTTGAACAAAATATAGCATTTAAAAATTTATTCAAGTTTGTGAATAATATGTTGTATTTTTACTCACTAACATACAATTCATATATTGGTTTTAGAAGTGGTGTGGAGACTATTGATAAAAA
>JAITWL010000274.1 GCA_031285285.1 Deferribacteraceae bacterium
ATTGACCACTAGTATACCAGTTTAAAAGCCACTAAAATGAGGCTTTTTGTCCTATTGTTGCTAAGCTGTGAAGGAGGTAATATGCGATTGACTTTAGGCAAGAAATTTATGCTACTTATGGGCATACTTATCACTATCATTTTTGCACTACTGACTGCGTTTGTGGTGTACAGTTCTATGGCGGAGGGGCGCAGCTCCAGTCAGCGAGAGACATTAGCCGCGCTTGATTCAGCTTATCTGATGGTAGAGCAGATGGATAAAAGCCTTAATGCGACTTTGAATGCTGCTTCTGGCGGAGCTATTTCAAAATATTCTGAGGGTTTGAGAATCGACCCTACAGTGCCAGTCATTGTTAACGGTGCTGAGATACCAGAGCTTACGTTTGATGGCTTTCCAATTTATCAAGATTTTAGCCACATAGATGAGTTTAAGGAGGATGTAGGCTCTGATTTGACTATCTTTGTGCGTGATGCTGCTGGCGATTTTGTGCGGGCATCCACAACCCTCCTAGATACAGAAGGCAAGCGAGCTGTGGGCACTAAGCTTGCGGCAGGCGCAGGATTGACAAATGTACTCAATAGTCAGCCATATCAAGGGCGTGCTGTGCTCTTTGGCAATGATTATCTGACCAAATACACACCTATATTTGATGAACAAGAGAAAGTGATAGGTATATATTTTGTGGGGCTACCTATATCAAATGAGCTGGCTAGCTTGGAGGCCAGCTTGGAGGAGATCAACGTAGGGCAAACTGGCTTCATAGCCATTGCTGATATTGCTAGCAACATGTTTTTAGTGCACCCATCATTGGCGGGCACAAGCGCGCTAGATGTGAAAGATGTTGATGGCAACACCGTATTCCAAGATGTGCTTGGTCAAGAGTCTGGCGAACTTCAATTTGAGCGTGCAGGCGCCGATACAGGCGTGTTAGTGTCATATTACAAGAAATATGCTTCGTGGAATTGGGAAATATTCAGCACTGTGCCTGAGAGCGAGCTTATAGCTCCTGCAATAGCATTAGCGAAGGTGCTAGTAATCGTGATGATAGTTTGTTTAGTTCTTTTGGTGGCTATTGTGGCTGTCGTATCCAATAGGCTGCTTTCGAAGCCATTGAATGAGTTGATATTTTCTGTGGATGATTTGATCACTGGTGATGGCGATCTCACTAAGCAGATAGTGCTCAAGTCTCGCGATGAGTTGGGCACACTGGCAGATAAATTTAACGCCTTCATAAATAACGTTCATGAGGTTATTTTGCAGGTGAAAGAGTCTGTGACTAATGTTGTGGCGGAGAATAACTCGTTAGCAGCCGCCACAGAAGAGCTGTCATCAATATTTGCGGCACAGGCGCAGCAGATATCCACAGTGTCTTCACATATGCAGACTATAGCTGAGGTGAGCGGCAATACTGCCACAAATGTTGAAGCCAATATTGGCATAGTAGATAGCACCAATCAGAAAACCAGCGAGGGGCGCGAGCGCCTAGCCGAGGTGGTTGAGAATATCAATACTATCAAGGCTAAGACGCAGTCGCTTGATGAAGCTGTGCAATCATTGTCTGTATCCACAGGCAATATCGGCGAGATACTTTCGGTGATCAATGATATTGCTAATCAGACAAATATGCTAGCGCTGAATGCTGCTATCGAAGCTGCAAGAGCTGGTGAAGCAGGTCGCGGCTTCGCTGTGGTCGCAGATGAGGTGCGTAAGCTCGCTGAACGCACGCAGGAAGCTATCGGGGAGACATCGAAGATTATCACCCAGCTAAGACAGGTTTCCGCTAGCGCCTCAGAAGAGATGGAAAGCTCTATGCAAGCCGTTGTCCAAGGCGTGGAAAGCGCAGAGACCACCAACACATCTTTTGAAGAGATCGTGGAGATGGTGGCATTGATACATAAAAACTCTATGCAAATGTCAGCTGGTGTGGAAGAGGAATCAAAACTCACAGCTGAGACCAGCGACGAAACCACACAGATAGCAACCAGCGTGGAGCAAAGCAATCTGGCTGTGGATGATATATTAAGCGCAGTGCGCCACTTGCAAGAGACCTCATCTCAGCTGGAGTCACTCATAAGTAGATTTAAGGTATAACAAAAATATTCATAATGTGAATTAACACTTGACGAAGCCCTTCATTAGGCTAATAATAGAAAGAGCTGGAGGAGCTTTATGAAAAAAATTGTTATAGCTGTGCTTATGTTTACAATGGTTTTTAGCGCCGTTGTGTTTGCTGCCAATGATGCAGTGGAAAAGCTTTGCAGCGGATGTCATGCTACAGAGAATGTGTACAACGCTTCTAAAAGAACCACTCAGCGCTGGGACAGCACTTACACCAGAATGGTGCGCCACGGCCTGAAAGCTACACCTGAAGACGAAAAGGCTGTTAAAGAATATTTATACACTCTTGTGCCTTAGGATTTGTTTGCGGCGGCAGAATTTGCCGCCTCTCTCTTCAAAAAGTATGCACCCATAGCCTTAGCCACATGCGGACCAATTATCATTATCAATAAAAAGCGTGAATACTGCACAGACATGATAAAAGCCATGTCCACATCAATTGATGCTGATATGATTGCCACCGAATCTGCCCCGCCAGGGCTTGCCGCCAGATATGCAGTGAGTGGATCTACGCCCATATGCACCATTATGAGCATAATGATGCCGCAGAGCGACAGAAGAACCAACACCGATAGCAAAACCTGCGGCAACACGTGAAGCGCATGGGCAAGGATAGTGCGAGTGAAGCGCAGGCCGATATTCCAGCCGATGATCACATAGCAAATTGTCAAGAGCCACTGCGGTAGCTCTATGCTGAGCACGCCAATATTATTAAGCATTGCGCCCAAAAACATTGATATAACCAGCGGCCCACCGCTAATCTTAGTCAATCTTGCCAAAACAACACATATGGCTGCAAAAGCAATAGTCACAGCTAGATTGAAGCCATCAAACGTTGGAAAATAATACTGTAGCAGTGGCACATTCTCTGTGTGAGATACGCCAAAGAACATACCCAATATGGAAGCTGCCAAGGCAACGATCAATACACGAGTATATTGCATGAATGCGACCATGCGAGTGTCTGCGCCATAATATTCGCTAATGATAACCATCGCCGTTGCCGCACCAGGCGAAGAACCCCACACGGCTGTGCTTCCTGGAAATATACGCCGCACAGTCATCACCCAGCCTAAGGCAAAGCCACAGATAATCATGGAAACTGAGCTAAAAAGCACCAGTTTCCAGTTATTTACCATGCTTGCAAGCATAGTCATGGTGAATATTCTGGCTATCATGCAGCCAACAATGCTCTGAGCGCTGAAAAATAATATCTTAGGCAGCTTTGTCTCCGCATTAGCAACAACAGAAACAACTATAGCCGCACAGATAGAGCCAATTAATGTGGCCGCAGGCAGATGCACCAGCTGCAAAATTGCTACGAATAAGACTGTCAGCAAAAATAGCCCTAACTTAATCAATGTCATAAAATCCTTCGCGCGTATTCTAGCAGAATTTATGAAATTTACAAATGATAGTTATGCCAAACGCTTAGTTTTTTCAATAGCTGCGTCAACAGCCTCCATGAACGCCGCACGCACTGCGTAGCTCTCTAGCACATTAACTGCCTCTATCGTGGTGCCTGCGGGCGATGTCACCATATCTTTTAGCGCAGCAGGGTGTTTCCCCGTCTCAGCTACCATCACAGCTGATCCAATCGCTGTTTGCGTGGCAAGCTCCAGAGCAAGCGGCCTAGGTAAGCCAGCGCGCACGCCAGCATCGCTCAACGCCTCTAGTATCATAAAGAAATAGGCAGGGCCGCAGCCAGAGATTGCGCCTATAGCATCTATCTGGGATTCATTCACAAGCACCGTCTTGCCAGCACAGTCGAATATTGCTTTCACAGCCGCCATATCATCATCAGTGGCATATTCCCCTGCACATAGGGCAGACATCCCTTGCGACACTAAGAGCGGCGTATTAGGCATCACGCGCACTATGCGCGTATTGGGCGGCAGCATAGCAGCAAGGCTCTGTGTAGATATTCCAGCCAGGATTGATACAAATAGTGTAGTGGGGGTGGGTGTCAGCCTGTGTAACGCGGCCGCAGCCATCTGTGGTTTAACAGCGAGTATCACTAGATCGCAAGTGGCCACTATTACACTATTATCAGTAGTAGTTTTCACGCCTAAATCACGACTAAGTACAGCCAGCTTATCTTCTGCGGGGTCGCTCATTATGATATCAGCCGCAGCATAGCCGCCAGAGCCAATCATCCCCTTGGCAATGGCCGTCGCCATATTGCCTGCACCTATAAATCCTATTTTCATTATAAACTCCTTTAGTAGGCCTTTATTCCATTAATATCTTTGAAATGCTTATCATTGCTAAGTATTTTGTTTATTTTTCTCATCTGCAATATCCCTTTGTGCCTCTTGTAATGCTTGTTCGGCATTGAAATCATCTGAAACTTTGATAGAGCGAACTATATCAAATATATCTTTTGTTTTTCGTATAGTGATAACACCATCATGCTCAGCAATGCTGACAGAACCGCCTTGTAAGCCAATTTTATCACGAATTTTCTTAGGAATGACAAGTTGCCCTTTTTTGGATATTTTTGTAATAGTAGACATAATATCACCTTATTCTTGCAGCATAGTCAAAAATCCATAATATATCAATATGTAAGATTTATCGTGTTTATTGGTCTCGTTAAACCTAATATAACATAGACGGAGATAGGGACATCATTTATTACAACTTTTAGTAAGATTTATCTAATAAAATAAACCTTGTAAAATACATTGGCACGCGTATAGTATAAAACGCAAAGAATATAAAAGCGAGCGAATAGATGTTAACATTAGAAGTATTTCGAGACGCACGGGCAGTGCTAGAGCCTGTGCTGAGCAAGACCAAGCTTATCCATAGCAAATATTTTTCAGCGCAGACAGGTAATAGCGTCTATCTAAAACCTG
>JAITWL010000292.1 GCA_031285285.1 Deferribacteraceae bacterium
CGCCGAGGCAAAGTGACAGAGAATGTGAAAATTGACCAGATCGTGGCCTATGTGATAGATAAGCTAAAAGAGATGAAATAGATCCATATATGTACAGGGGATTAAAATGAGCGAAAACAAGCAGACCTCAGAAGATATCAAGGGCATGAATGTATTTACAGATGCTCAAAAGCCTAGCAAGAAACGCAACCCTATCAAGCAGATATTTATCACAGGCATAGTGGCGCTATTGCCGCTGGTGGTCACATTCTATATCTTGCGCTTCATGTATAATCTGATTGTGTCAAATTTGACGCCGCTATTTAATCGCATTGTGGCTATGTATAATATTCCGCTGCCCGAATCAGCCTCTGGCGTAGTCACTATTGTGCTCTTCTTGCTGATAGTCTTTCTGGTGGGCATATTGACGCGGCTCTATCTTGGCAGGCTTATCATTTCGCTGATCGAGAAGACTGTCACAAATATACCTATAGCAAATGTTATCTACTCAGCTATTAAGCAGATGATCGATTCTGTGCAGGCCACTAGCAATAATTTTGAGAAGGTGGTGCTGGTGGAATTCCCCCATGATGGCATCTATTGCGTGGGGCTGGTGGTGCGCAAGAGCCAAAAGCTGATGGATATGGTTGTTGGCGAGCCCTGCTATAATGTATTTGTGCCAACCGCGCCAAACCCCACCTCAGGCTTTATCACGATAATCCCAGTGAACAATTGCAAGGAATTGCCGCTCACTGTGGAGGAAGGTGTCAAATTCATCTTCTCTGTGGGGTTAATCAATACACCAAACCTTGAAGGGCTTGGGGCAGCTCTTAGAAAAAATGGCGAATGATACTAATTTTAAAAAAATATTTTCCGCTTACTAGCAGCATAAAACTTCTTTTGTCTCAAAATAAATGAGCCTTGTAATGCTAAGAGCAAGGCTTTTTTTGCTGCTTGCCTGCAATAACAAGGGGGCTGTTTTTCTGCTTGACTTATCGCCTCAAGACCTGTAATTTTTTCCTAGAGGGGGCAATGAGTGTACCCCATGACGCCAAGGATGGGCGTACCCGAAAGGGTTTGTTTATAGGTTTTTCTAATAAATAGCTGAAATAATCAGGCTGACGCTTCGTCAGCTTTTTTTGTCTGCTCACTGTTTGTTGATTTTAAGCATGCGTGACCATTAGTTACATTCTCAGGCCGTTGGCCTTCGAGGATCGCGGCTTTATCCTCGGCTGGCAAAGCCAGCTCTGCGGTACGCCGCTCCGCAATTCAGTCGCCACTGCGTGGCTCGTCTTGCAACAACCCCAAACCCCTTCTAGGGGCTTTAGGGATTTCATCCATGACTAATGGGCTTTTTGTCAACTGCATTGGGCTTTGGGCGTGCTATTGCCCGAATGACAATGTGGAGGTGTATACATGACTCTCAGGATTATGCGAAGTCCACAGACTGGCGCGAGCGGTGCTATGCCCTTTGATCCCAGTAGACTGCTTGCTTCTATTGGGCTGCTTGGCACGGCGAATGGCGAGGCCCACAGGATTAATTCTGGCACTATGTTTGCCGAGCTTCAAAGCGGGAAACCGCAGCTTGGCAAGAATAGAACCGCTGTGGGTGCATCTATAGAAGATCTTAATAAAATGCTAAGCGTGTTGCATAGACTTGAGCTGGCATTATCAGCTGCCATCAATGGTGCAGATACAGCTAAGACAGCTATTATATGCAGAGCAATAGCCCAAAGTGCACCCGGGCGCAAGCTTACGATGCTATTTGATCCGCGACGCAATGAGGAGCGCTTTCGTGCGCTATTGAAGAAGCTTAGCGATAGTATGGAGCTAGATATCCAACTCGCGGTAGAAACTATCAGCTTGCTAGCAGAGGCGGAAGCCAGCATACTTAGCGAGATAAGCTCTAAAGAGCGCTATTTGCAGCTTGCAGATCTGGAAGCTGAGAATATTAAGGCGCAAGAGAGCGTGCTAGCAGGTATGGAGCTGTCTGTGCTATATAAGCTATTTGCGAAGCCCGCATGATTAATAAGGCATTGTAAATTCAGCTATATTGATACTATCAGCAACTAAACGCAAACGAATACAACAGCATTTTTGATTAAGTACCTATAATTAGGTAATTGTGCTTTTATGCCAAAACGCTTACACTGAGCACTCAATTTTGGGGGAATCATGCGTTTTGCAATAATGATACTAGCTGTTCTTATGTTCACAGCCTGTGCTAGCAAGCCTGAGCGATTTTATTTTAATTCCAATGTAAACGCAATTGAAGTGTATATACACGGAGATCAGTACGAGTATTGCATAACGCCTTGCTCAATAGAAGTGAGCAACACTAAAGACATTGAGCTGAGTCTAAGCTATATTTTGCCTGATTCAGAAGAGAGAGTAGCTTGGCTAACAAATGGCGATGGCTTTGACGATGCGTATGGCTTTCAGGATGAGCTTATTAATCCTTATAGCATTAGCTTTAGTGAGGACATTTTTGATGACGACTTTGATCCTCCTAACTTAGATCTTGGTGACTTTGGAGATGTTTTTCGTGGTTTGGACGGAATGGACGGAAGCGGAGCAGAATTAGTGCTCATAAGCACAATTGGCACACTTGCTGTCTATTCGGCTGTAGTGGTAGTATACTCAGCTAGCTACAGCATATCCACAACTGCCAATGGAGTGAACGAATGGATTGGTGATTCTGATGATGACTATAGCCTATACCTAGAAACAAGCGTGATAGCCTATGACCGCAACCACTACTACATATATTTGCAAGAATTGACTGTGCCACGCCAAAATAGGGAAGACGATGAGCCCACTTCCAAAGTACTCTATATCATGGATGAAAGCGAGTATGCAAGCTATGTCCTGCAAAATTTTTCGATAATGAAGCAGGAGCTTTACTATGCTGAGCAACCTTTTATCACAGCTCTTATTGAAGCAAGCTCAGTGGATATAATCCCTGTGCTCTTGGCTGATAGTAATGATGCTATAGAGTTCTTAGATGCGATTACATTAGCCAAAATAGAATCAATCCTAGCCAGTGAACCAACTCAGCAGGGAAGAATTGACTCTATAGCCAAGATACTATGGTATGATGCTGACAAACTCTACACAATACAAGATAAGCTAAATAAAGAGGAATTTGAAACAGCAATGAGCTGCACAGATAAATTGTGCAACATGTCTTGGTCAAGCACTTTCAGCGAGTATTTACAGAAAAAGCGCATAGGTGCTGAGTTTTAGATATGAGAAATTTTGTAATGCTATGACGTCATTGCGAGGAGTCTTCGACGTGGCAATCTAGGCTTCATGATTATGACGGCCTTTGGCCGACAGCTATTCTGAGGTCTGGATTGGCAACAGAATGACCCTGACGACACAAAACAAAGAAAAAGTTGAATCGCAGTACCACAAAAATTTCTTGCGACATGCCAATAACGCGTGCCAGTATTGCGTTTTCGTACGAAACCGTCATTGCGAGGCTCTGCGAAGCAATCCAGAACTCATGGATTGCCGCGCTGCGCTCGCAAAGACATTTGAACATTTATTACTATGGGAAAATTTTTGCAGATACAGCTAAAACAGCTATTATATGCAGAGCAAAGTGCACCCAGGCGCAAGAGAGCGTGCTAGCAGGTATGGAGCTGTCTGTGCTATATAAATTGTTTAAGGCGTCATGAATTGTATTTTACTATTAGCGAGATTGGCAAATTTACAAGCGAATAGCATTTAAGCTCTTAATAAAGCTTGCTGTATCTAAGAAATAGTTTGGATATGCTTTTTTAATATTTGCAACATTGCCCGCTGATATGAGCACCACTGATATATTGGGGTCATCTTTGCTTGCAATTTCTTTTATGCGATATAGATTTTCAGCATCTTGCAGTTGGTTCTTTGAAAATGCTATTAGCGAGATTGTATCTTTCTCCACATTTAGCTCCATTAAATGGTAGCCATCGGTGCGTTTTGAGGCAGTCTCAATATGTTTTGCAGAAAGGGCAAGGCTTTCTAGCTTTGAACAAACTTGTAGCTCGCTTTCGAGCAAGTTTAGCAGCATTACCAATTCTTCTGATGGCTCAGATGCATATTCATCGATCACTGGTGTTTCTTCTTGCAATGCAAATAGCGCACTGCTCAGTTTAAAAAAAGTTTTAAACTTTTCGTCGCCTTCACCTGTTTTGAATGAGGATTTTTCTATCATCCCCAAAGTTTCAACGGCAGTTGCCCATGAATGTTGCAGTTTAGTCCTGATTTGCAGCTCAATACGCAGCCCGCTAAGCTCTGGGTGGCTCTTATTTGCGTATTTAAAAACTTGGTGCAAGCTTCGATAGCCATCGCTCTTTGGCGACTTGATATAGTCCTTAGGTGGCAATTCAGGCCTATGTGCAAAGCGCCTTGAGCTTAAAATGCTTTCATATAGCCTATATACATCGCTTATTTTATCGACGACCACGCGCAAGCCGCCAATATCCTGCATCCTATCTAGCTGCATATTTGAAAAGCGTTGCAATTTAGTGATTATTGATGGCATGCGCTTCAATCGCTGAGCAATAATGGCAGAGCGATAGCCATCACGCTTGATCCTATTACGTAAATATGCCTGAAAAGTGTTTATTGGATAGGAGTGGAGCGAGCGCCATTGAGATAAAACACCCGCAGCCGCATCATATGCAGCTGGCTCTGGGTTACTAGATTTTAGAATGTCGCCAGCCTTTCTTACAGCGCTTTTGCTTGGTATGTCAATCTGTGTATCGCTCATGTCATGCTCCAAGCTTGATTATCTCAAAAATACTAAGCTGTTGCAAGCATATTTTTGGCAAATTTTGTGGACTTAATTCTAAATTAAAGTTTCCATAATTCTGTCATTAGACTTGTCATGAAATGCCAAGACCCATTCGCTTCGCAGGGGACAGCACACGTCATTGCGGCCTTGAGCCGCAATCTAGGATTAATCCAATGGGGAATACGCAAGTGAAATCGTTCTTATTCCAATTCTTGATAAAATATGCCTTTATCCTTCGTCATTGCGAGGCTCTGCGAAGCAATCTAGGATT
>JAITWL010000361.1 GCA_031285285.1 Deferribacteraceae bacterium
CATTCCTTATGCCACTGCAGAGCGCTTTGCGCCGCCTGTAGCTGTGCAGCCTTGGACGAACGTACGCGATTGCACAAATTTTGGCCCTGTTGTGCCTCAAGATACAGTCAGACCTCGCCCAGAGCCGCTCACACTGCCACTTTCAGAAGCTGATGGCTTGAATCTTAATATTTGGACACCAGCCACACAAGCTGGCGAAAAATTGCCTGTGTATGTCTGGATACATGGAGGAGGCTTCGCAATGGGTTCTGGCGCAGAGTCCACCTATGATGGCCGCTCTTTTGCAAGCAATGGCATAGTCGTTGTCACTATAAACTACCGCCTGAATGTGCTTGGCTTCTTCGCCTCACAGGCAACGATGACTGAGTCTGGCACAACAGGCAATTGGGGCATACTTGATCAGATAGAAGCCCTCAAATGGGTGCAAAATAATATTGCAGCCTTTGGCGGCGATCCAAATCGTGTCACTGTTGGCGGCGAATCAGCTGGCTCTTATAGTGTGTCAGCCCTGATTATGAGTTCATTGGCCGCGGGTCTCTTTCAAAATGCTATTATGGAGAGTGGCTCAATACTAGGTGCGCCAGCAAACCAGCAGTATGCCCGCGGCAATCTAGCGCGCAGCATTGAAGTAGGCGAGCAGCTGATGTTTACCTTTGGCGCAGCGGATGATGCCGCTGGCCTTGCCAAGCTTCGCGCAGTGGATGTTGATATATTGACAGCAATATCGCCTCTAGATGCTGATTTTACCAAAGTGCCCAGCTTCCTAATGGTGCCTACTTTTGATAACTATGTTATGGATGATGAGCCAGATCAGCAAGTGCTAACGGGAAATATTAATAAGGTGAATCTCCTTTGGGGCTTCAATTCTGATGAGGGCTTTATATTTGTGCCTAATATCACTAATCAGAGCCTATATGAGATGCTTGCTGCGAAAAGTTTTGGCTATGATAGAGCCCAGCTTGTTATGCAGCGCTTCACAGCCGCAAACGATGAACAAGCATACATAAATGCTCGTAAAATTTTAGGTCATGGGATGTTTATGACGGTCATGAAGCCCTATGCTGACGCTCTAGCTGCGAAGGGCGCAAATGTTTATGGCTATTATTTTGATTATGTCTCTGCTGAGGATAGAAGAATGGGCATGGGGGCGCTTCATGCAGATGAAATAGCATATGCTTTCAATAATCTGCCAAGGGATGCCACTACTGAGCAAAGGCGAGTCGCAGCAGAGATGCACTCACGCTGGGTTAATTTTATCAAAAATAGCGATCCAAATAAGGGTGACACGCCTTCTGGCATCACGTGGGGCAAGTATGATCCTAATGCATTCAAGGTGATGAGTTTTAGAAACAAACCTACATTTGAAACCCATCCACTCAAAAAAGATGTGGAATTTATGGAAGATATCATGTTTGGGGCAGGCTCAACACACTTTGACTAAGCAACAAAAAATGTTCTATATTCTTTGTTGCCAAATCGCCCTAGCGGTTAGCTCAATCGCTTTTGCGCACAGTTAGCACCCATGTGATTGCGCGATAGCTTGCTATGGATTCTTTTAGCGTTCTAAATCCTGAACGCTGGATTTAGTGGCGGCATTCAGCCGCCCATAGCTACACAACATCGAAAATATCTTGCATTCTTATTCCAATTCTAAATAATTCCGTCATTAGACTTGTTATGAAATGCCAAGACCCATTCGCTTCGCAGGGGGACAGCACACGCCATTGCGGCCTTGAGCCGCAATCCAGAATAAATCCAGTGGAGGCGTATTCCCCCATTGGATTAATCCTAGATTGCGGGTCGAGCCCGCAATGACGCAACTTTTTCGTTTCATGACAAGTCTATTATTAGGAACGCTGGATTACTTCGCAGAACCTCGTAATGACGGAATTATGGAAACTTTAATTTAGAATTGGAATAAGATATTATTCCAAATCAGAATCTTTTCCTCTTGACAATCTCTATCACCCTCAGATATATTGAACACGTATTCAGTATTGAGGGGTATGACCATAACACAAATACAGAAACAGGCAGTGAAAGAGAGGATTTACGAGGCGGCGCTTGATACCTTCTATGAGAAGGGCTATAAAGATGCCACCATGCGCGAGATTGCTGATCGTGCAGAGATTCCTGTGGGGCTGATTTACACTTATTACAAGGGCAAGGCCGAGCTGATAGAGGCCATTGTGGAGCCTGTGCTTGAATTTGTATCTAGCCATATGGTCTACCATGAAAATCTTGATACGAATAGCTACTTTGCCGAGACTCAATCAATGCTCATGACGCTTATGCTATCACGCAAGGCCATGATAATCGCTGTGGATAAGAGCGCAGGTACGAAATATGAAAACACCAAAGAACTGGTGATAAATATGGTGACAAAGCATATAGCCAATGAACGGCCAAAAATAACGGCTAATTTTGAAGAATTTCATGCCAACATCCTCGCGATCAGCTTTGTGGAAGCTGTGATGGCTGTGGCGAGGAACTATGAAAGCCGTGAATGGGCTGCCCGCATGCTCACATTCATTACCGATCGTATGTTTCCATCGGAGATTCCACGGCCAGCGTGAGATCTGCAAGGATATATTTTTTGAACGAGAATGAACGCTCGTTCGGTTTTGATAAAAGATCAATAGCCACACCTATGCTCCCCTAGAAGGGTTAGGTGGTTGTCGCGGCAAGTGCCGCGTAAAGCCCACATGGACGTGGGCGGCTGGCGCCACACGATGTGGCGCGTTCCAATAAGCATCAATAAGGAATAATTTATGAAAAGAACTGTAATAATTTTAGCCGCCACCCTGCTTCTTGCCTGCTCCAAAGGCGAAGAAAAAGCAGTTGCCATCCCGCTGGTGCTGGTGCAGAAGCCTGAGTTGGCCTCTAGTGTGGAGCTTGCCAGCTATCCCGGGCAGGTGAAGGGGCAATATGAGAGCATATTGGCCTTTCAAACTGGCGGCAAGATTGCCTCGCGCAATGTCAAGATGGGTGATGCTGTCAAGGCAGGCGATATACTGCTATCAATAGACCCTGTGGATATGCGCGAAGCGCTTAATATAGCCCAAGCGCAGCTTATGGACGCTAGATCGCGGCTTGAGCTAGCTGAGACAGACCATCAGCGCCAGACTACGCTTTTTCAAGAAGAAGCTGTCAGCCGTGCGCGCTTTGATCAATCGCAGACAAATCTTGAAAGCGCTCGCACAGGCTATCAGCAGGCAGCAGCCCGCTATAAGCAGCAGCAGAATATGCTAGACTACACCACGCTACGTGCAGAGAGCGATGGCATTGTGACAGAGCTAACAGCCGAGGTGGGGCAGGTGGTGGCAGCAGGCCAGCCAGTGCTTAGCTTTGTGCGTAGTGGTGGCTATGAGGTGGAATTCTTCCTGCCTGAAAGCACTAGTGCCCTAAGCGAAGGCATGACAGCCTCTGTGAGCCTATGGGCAGCACCAGATGAGCACATACAGGCCATAGTGCGCGAGGTGGCATCCTCAGTCGACCCATACACACGCACATTCAAGCTACGCGCCGAGCTGATAGAGCCTCCCGCTTGGGTGAAGCTAGGGATGACAGCCTCTGTGAGCCTTGAGCAAGCTACAAGCTCTAGCTTTATCGTGCCAGCCACAGCAATATATAATAGTGATGGCAAGGCCTATGTGTGGATATTGGCGGCTGATAACGCAGTGCATCTACGCGAAGTGACCGTGGAAAAGTATGG
>JAITWL010000014.1 GCA_031285285.1 Deferribacteraceae bacterium
GCACGCATAATCATAGCGATGGTTTAAGGCTAAGGAACCACTACCCCGCCCTGCGGGCACCCCTTCCGCCGAAGGGGACTTTTACCTTACTTTGTTTCGTGACAAGTCTATTGCGGGCTTAATTGATGTCTCCACACTGGATTTATTCTGGTTTGCGGCTCAAGGCCGCAATGACGTGTGCTGTCAGCCGCAGGCTCACAACTTCAATTCCGCAGCTTCTTTATAGTGCCTATTCTCTATGCCTGATAATATCAGCTGCATATGCCCATCCATCAGCGAAGTGAATAGAGAAGTGAGCTTGCTTGCTCGGCCAGCATCAAGGCCAGCTTCAAAATCATCAAATAGCAGGATAATATCAGTCTGCCGCTGGCGCTGCACTATTGTGGCCATATGATAGAGTAAAAAGAGTAAACATGATTTTTTTTGGCCAAAGGATTGAAATTTTTCTATAATTTTGCCATCCCGTTTCACATATAACAGATCCTTGTGACAGCCATACATTGGGCGGCGTTTATCTATCTCATTAGCAAAATCACGCCCATCTAGGCTATTAGCAGAGAAGCTAAGCTCTATATCTGGCATCAGGGTCTGTGCTAACTCACCGCTTTCAGCCACAGCTTGATTGATATCTGCCACTAAGCTAGCTCTTGCGGCTGATATCTGCTCTGATAGCGGAGCTAGCTGCTCATTAATGATATCTAGCACAGTCTCATTTGGCCTATCGCGATCAAGCTCTGCCCGTTTGCGCTGCAAGAGCTGGTTATATTGTTTCACATTCGCCATATGCGTTTTATTGGTGTAATACACAATCCTATCAAGCGATTGGCGGCGCTCGCTATGCTCAGATGAAAGGAGCGTCTCAAATGATGGAGAATAGCAAATTGCTGGCGTGATATAAGAATAGTCCGCCAGTGGCAAGCTGTTCTCTTGACCATCAATCAAAAATTTACGCTCTTGCTGATAAAATAAAGTGGCGTTATCAATATCGCCACGAACAAATTCGCCATGAATACGAAGATATTCGCTATTAAAAGATTTTATTTCGTTTAATGGCTGGCTGCGAAAACTGCGCAAGGTATAAAGCAGATAGATGCTTTCTATGATGCTTGTTTTGCCAGCTCCATTTTCTCCAGAAATGTATAAGGGCTGATTAATAGATGGCAGCTCAAGACTGAGCTGCTGATGGTTACGAAAATTATTGAGGGAAAGCTTGCTTAGGATCATTTTGTGATTTTATAGCTTATACTTTTGCCTAAGTTCTGTTTTTTCCGCCTCATCCAATGAACGAAAATACTTCTTCCAACCTGGGCAAAAGCCAATATGCCAGCGCCAAAGCCGCCCTATTAACGACTTGGGATCTTTATCATATTTCGCTCTAATTGAGCAGTCTTTGCAGCCCATTAGCTCAGCTTCTCAATAGATATAGGCACTAGCAGATATTTAGCTTCTTGATTATCTGGCAAGATCAGTGCTGGCTGGGTTTTAGTATTCATAGCAAATTCTATATTTTCAGCATTAGTATTGCCTAGTATCTCCAGCAAATGGCGCGCATTGAAGATTATATCTATCGGCTCGCTTTCAAATTGCACACCTTCGATAACTTCATTTCCTTTACCAAGCTCTGTCTCAAGGCTGGTGACTGTCAGCTGGTTACTAGCAAATGAAAGCTGCACTCCGTGAGTAATTTCGGATGTAATAGCGCTGATTCGGCGAACTACTTCCATAAGCAAAGTGCGATTAATAGTGGCACGGAGGTTATATTCAATTAAGAATAGCCGTGTTAAATTGCGGATGTATTTTTCTATTAATTTTGAAGTCATTGATAGCGAAGCGGTTTTAAAAATAATTTGGCGCTTATCTGTTTCTATAGTGATTGGGCCAGCTCCATCAAAGATTTTGATTATATCAAGCGCCGTTTTCTTAGGAATATTAGCTATAAATTCATCTGTGAATGTACCCTCTAAGGCTGCCTCTGCTGTGGCTATGCGCTGATAATCAGCTGATGAAAATTCTATTCTATCAGCAAATAGGCTCATATGTGCGCCATTATATTCGGGCTTAGATGTATCATTTGCTATGCAAAATACTATGCGTTTGAGCAGGCTTATGTAGGTATCAGAATCTATTGTGAATGAATATTCTGGATTAATCACAGCGCTTCTTGGAAATAGCTCTTGATCCATAGTGGATAGCTGAAATGCTGAGCGTCCAGCTTTCACATGAAGGCGCGAGCCATCGAAGGTGAAATCAATTTCTTTACCATCTGGTAGCTCTTTCACAATATCTGTCAGCTTCTTAGCAGGAGCAGTGGTAGCGCCAGGCTCGGTGACATTGGCATCAATAGTGCAGCTAAATCCAGTTTGAAAATTAGTTGATTTAATAGTGATTTTATTATCAGCTGCCTCAATTAGCACATTTTGCAGGATTGTTGAAAGATTTTTGGTGGTGGTGAAGTTGCCTGCATACTGTAGGAAAGGGTAAAGTTTTTCTTTTAGGACAGTAAATTTCATAAAAACACCTATAATTTAATTCGCCACATCCGTGGAGCGCTTAGCCGCCCACGTCCATGTGGGCTTCGCGCCCTAAATGGCGACAACCCCTAACCCCTTCCAGGGGAGCATAGGATTTTCTGTTATAAGTCTACATTTATTATCCAGCATTGACAAGAGCTTTTTATCAACATCACATTGCTAGCCTAATTATTATTCATATATAGTTTTAAAAGATCTATTATGAACTATTATTAGCTACAAGCCATCCTGTGGAAAACCATAACTTATCTTATATTTTAAGGCTTATAGCCCTGTGATAAGTTTTGGTAAACCACTGGAAAAGCTTGCAGCTGATTTAACATCAATTCACAAATTTAGCAGCTTAACGAGAATTTATCTAGAATGTGGATAATAATTAAAATATTCCACAAGATTTCTCTGCTAGTTCTACACAATTATATTAGTTTATAGTAATCCGCTTCTGTCCGTAAGGATTAGCATATTCTTTTCCAATAATGCCTTTGAGATTTTCTTGAATATATTGGATAAGTATTTGATTATCTAATATCACAGGCTGCACCACTATCTTATTATCACGAAACATATTGATGCCATCGCCGCCATCCATCAGCATATAATTATGCCCAGCCACTGTATATATGGCTTTAGGGTTGATAGTTTTGCCAGCTACGCGCACATTTTGCACTCGGCGCTTACCGTTTACAGCTGTAAAGCTGCCACGATCATCTAGCTGCACAGTGCTTGCTATGCTTGTATCCACGCTGAAAGTGAGCCCAGATACATGCAAAAAGCCGCCATTTTCATCAGGCACTGCACGCACAGATAGCTCTAGGGCATCAAGTATCTCTTGCCCTGTGGCTTCCACCACCATGCCTGAATTATTAAATGGGTGCACAGCGATCACTTCGCCAAAGCTTATATCGCCCTTATCAATAGCTGCACGGATGCCACCGCCATTCACTATGCCTATATCTGCGCCCAGCACAAAGCGATAAGCATCTGCTACAAAGTCACCAAGGTTAGTTTCTTGGCTGCGTATAATACGTGTATCAGGCTTAGAAGGATCATTCACAGCTAGCGCCACATCTGTGATGGCCACTATTCTAGCTAAATCAGTATCAAACTCGGCCATAATATTATCTACAAAGGCTTGCACCTCTGCATCAGTATTGATAGGCTCTGCTATTAGCTGAGTATCAATCTCGCCTTCAGGGCTGATCGTGAGCATGCCTATATTATCAAGCTTAGTGCCAGTCTGGGTGAGCAGCACTGTTTCTCCATCAATATTATTAATATAATCAGCTTCCACAGTGCTGTGTGAGTGCCCATCTATAAAAGCATCTATGCCGCGAGTGTTGGCTATCACATCCACTGAGCGCCAAGGCGCAGAAGCATTATCTATACCCAAATGCCCGATAGCCACTACATAATCGGCCTCTTTTGCTGCTGCATCCACAGCTACTTGCACAGCCTTATAAAGATCAGCGCCATTATTGCCTTCAGCTAAGCCATAAAGAAAATTGCCTTTGTCATCTTGAAAATATGTAGGTGAAGATTTAGAATAAGCTTCGGGAGTAGTGATACCCACAAAAGCCACTGTTGTATCGCCATATTGCATTAGGGTGTAAGGCTCATATACAGGTGTATTAGTGCTAAGGTTAGTAAAATTTGCCGACACAACAGCTGGCTTCATATTTGACATGAGCGCATTCATCTGCTCCATTCCATAATCAAACTCATGATTGCCAAGCACAAACACATCATAGCCAGTAGCATTCATAATATCAACTATATAGCTCCCCTTTGATAGGCTGCCAATAGCATCACCCTGCATGGCATCGCCAGCATCCACAAGCGTTACATAATCTGCACCCACGATGGCCTCAGCTGTATCTACTAAGCCAGCCACTTCGGCATAGCCAAAATTGCTGATCTCACCATCGCTATTTTTAACAAAACGCACTCCGCAATGGACATCATTAGTGTAGATGATAACGATATCGCCCTTAGAAAGTGCAGCAAAGCTAGCTGGCAGGTTAGATGAAGTGGACTGTTTTTGAGCACAGCCAGCCGAGAATACGGCTAAAACTAAACATAATGCAATTAACTTTTTAAACATATTTTTCCTCTTAGTGAATTTTATAACGCACGACGATAGCATAAATTCACAAAAAAGGTAAAGCTCGAAAAGCTTCGAATTATGTAAAAAACAATATTTACATGATATAATTCTTGTGTTTTTCAACAAAAAAGCATAGCATGTGAGTCTGGTTATTATCTAAAATAAGCATGGGGGTACTTATGCGTATAGTTATAAGTTTGCTTTTTGTGTTCCTGATGAGCATAGTAGCGTTCGCGCAGCAGGAAGCTGGCATAGTGTTAAGCGTCAGCGGCGATGTGCGGCTAGAGAGCGCTGGTGTAGGTGCGAATTCATCTCCAGCCACAGTCAAAGCCATTATATATCAAGATGATGTGATTATCACAGGCGAAGATGGGCGCGTACAGGTGTTATTCCGTGATGACACTATTATGTCGCTCTCGCCAGATACAGAGCTTGCGCTGACAGATTTTGATTTTTCTCGCACTGGTAGCTCATTCGCAGCCAATGTTGCTAAAGGTGTTGCACGAGTGGTCACAGGCGAGATAGTGAAACGCAACCCAGAAAATTTTAATATATCCACTCCACATGCCACTATAGCTATCCGCGGCACAACAGTCACCGCGATAGTGCAGCCTGAGGGCACATCGACAATCATTAATGATGCAACGCTCGGCCGCCCAGTGCTTGTGACAAGCATTGCCACTAACGAGACAGTCTCATCTGATCAGACAGGTATGGCGTTACGTGCAGAAGCAAGCGGCGCGGCTAGCGTGCGCGAGGCAACAGCAGAGGAGCTGCGAGTGTCGCAGCAGGTGAGCCCTTCGCTACCTACAGATAGCGAGATAGCAGCCGTGGATAGCCGTAGCAATCTAACAGATAGAGTGATCAATAATGCGACTACTCCTGAGTATCTGCCAGAAGAGCTTGCTCCAATGACTGCTGAGTTGGGAGTAGGAGAGGCTGTGTATAAAGGTCAATTATCTAATGGCAGATGGTTTTCAACCCATTCAGGTAATTTTTCGTTCAATGTGAATATGAACTCTGGATTAGTCACCAATTTTAATGCTAATGTTCGCAACGTAGGTGGGCGTGGTGGTAGCTTAGAAATCAGACAAAGTG
>JAITWL010000120.1 GCA_031285285.1 Deferribacteraceae bacterium
ATATCCGATCTTTATGATTTAATAGACACCACCACTGTTCAGATAAAGGATAATGGGAGAGCTGACAAATTTGCTCGTTTCAATGAATATGCAGACTACCTCCCACAGTTAGGCCATACAAAAGGTCTTTTTGAACTTCGTGAAAAGTCATTTAAACAGTTAAACAGCTACATTAAAAGTGATGAAAGCAATAAATATGAAGTACAAATGCGCCTAGCTTCGTATGTTGTTGTTTCTTGGTCAATTTATGATCGTATAGCAAACACATGCATGAGTTTTTTAGGTTATCAATATAAACCTAGAGATGCTAAAATAGTAGAATCCATCATAAGAAATGAAGATTTGCCAGAACTTTTACGTTCACCTATCAATCAGCATTACAGATGGCCTATACTCATATCATATGCAATACGAAATTGTATTGTACATGAAGGGTTTCATTATGAGATCACTAATATGTTGACAGACTTTTTTGAGTTAAACGATGACTTCAAAAGCCAAATCAAAAAAAAGTGTTACAATCTTGATAAGAATAAAAATAATAAGCCAACAGATGATTGTCTAAAATGTGATGGTGAAAAGTGTTACCTTGGAGAATCTGTTTGGGATAAACAAATTAACGAGCTACTCTTAGCCTATCATAACGAAATTGATAATATGCTTTGCCATTTGATAAAAGCAACCATATCGCTTTATGAATCTTACTTTAAGTCGTATTATGGAGTAGTAAAATAATGCCTAACAATCTTCCCGCCATCCTAACCGAAGGCGAAAGCTACACAATCGAATTCAAGGAAAGCCCTGACAAGTCACTTGCTTCCGAAGTCTGCGCTTTCGCTAATGCTTCTGGTGGCAAGATATTCATCGGTGTGGATGATAGCGGCCGCATTGTGGGCACGGATACCAGCAACGCGGCTCGTTCGCGCATTCAGGATACCATCAACCAAATCGAGCCGCGGCTCAAGGTCGATATTGACATACAAGAAAATATAATCATTGTGACTGTGCCAGAAGGCACACAGAAGCCTTATTCTTGCTCCAAGGGCTTTTATCTGCGCTCAGGGCCAAATTCGCAAAAGCTGGAGCGGGATAGCATAATTGAGTTCTTTCAAAATGAAGGGCGGGTACGCTATGATGATATTGTGCGTGAAGATTTGCCAATAGCCGAGCGCTTTAACGATGCTGCATACAGGCGATATATCAAGCTTGCCAAGATTAGCGAGGTTTTAGATCGCGATACCATTCTCAAAAACCTGAGCTGTGCTGCATTGCGCAATGGCAAGCTTCATTTCACCAATGTTGGCGCGTTATTTTTCAGAGTGAATGACGAAGATGTTGTATTTCGCCATGCTAGCATCGTCTGTGCACTCTATAAAGGTGTAGATAAAGCAATTATCTTGGATGCAAAAGAACTTAATAGTGATATTGTCAGCAATATAGATGATGCCATGATCTTCCTAAAGAAACATCTGCGCATGAGTTACAAGATTGAATCGCTGCAAAGGGAAAATATACTTGAGCTTCCAGAGGATGCACTTCGTGAAGCTGTTGTCAATGCTGTATGCCACAGAGATTACTTTGAGAAAGGTGCACGGGTGATGGTGGAAATCTACGATGATCGCGTTGATATAACAAGCCCTGGCAGTGCATGCAAGGGCATTACGCTCGAAAACTTTGGCACAGTCAGCATTACACGCAATTCTATCATAGCTAGTATGCTCCATCGCATTAATTACATTGAGCAAATGGGTACAGGCATTGTGCGCATGAAAAACGCCACCAAAGAAGCCAAGGTGGCCGAGCCAGTATTCAAGCTTGAAGGGTTTTTCAAAACCACTTTCAAGCGGCCAACAAACCGGATACAACCAGATACAACCGGATACAACCGGATACAACCAGATACAACCAGATATAGCCGATAAAAAACAGGCGATAGTCTCATTCATCACAGAACATAGGCAAGTCAAAGTGGCAGATTTAATCAATGCTATTGGCTTAAGTGATGGTCGCATAAGGGTTTTACTCCGCGAACTAGCGAGCGAAGGCACTATCGAAAAAATTGGCAGCGCTCGTCAGACCTATTATATTAAAAAAGGTAACTAAAAATCTATGATCTCCCTCCACAAAATCCCCATAACTGCGCGGCCGCTCCGCTTCTTGGCCGATGCTATGCGCGAGGTGAATAATGCTGACACTTTAGTGATCGTGCCAACTCAGCGTAATCGCCGCAGTCTCGCAGCTATTGGCGAGTGGAATACTGATATACAGACCGTGGCCGAGTTCAATAGCCGTGCTATGCTGCATCGCAGCGTGCTCCTTCCCACGGAGCTGCGTAGCTATTATCTTTACAAAGCCGCCACGGCTCTTAGCGAGGCTGAGCAGACCTCTTTGATGAATCGCAATGCTTCAAATTTTCTAAAAAATTATATTTCTTTCGTGCGCCGCTCTGCTGCGCTGCTGCCGTTTTTCCGTGAGCTCTGTGCCGAGCAGGTTGATGTCTCGCAGCTTATGAAGGCTGGGCTTTATCAAGACTACGAGGAGCAGCTCACGGTGCTCTTGCGGCTCTGGGAGCTCTATCTCACGGCCATTCACAGTATGGGCTATGTGGATGAATGGGAGAGCTTTCTCACACCAACTATTGATACAAGCTATGTGCAGCGCTACAAGCGCTATATCTTCCTAGTGGGTGGCTATCTTAATAATTTTGAATTGGCGCAACTGGAGCAGCTTTCGGCTATCTGCGATGTGAGCATATTCTTTAATTACATTGGCGACAGCCAGCCAGCTAGCTTATCGGCGCATCCTCAGCAAGAGAAATTTGCAGAACGCTTTGGCATAACAGAGATCGAGACTTTTGATGGCGATAAAGCGCTCGCATGGGCATCTGTGCAATCTAGCATAGCAGAACACACCGATGAAGCCCTTGTCATTCGGCTAGATTACACCAGTAGGCCGCTGCATACTAGCGATATATCAGCCAATCAGCCGCCACAGCTGCAAATAGTGCCCTGTGAATCGGCTATGGCGCAGTATGATATGATCACCCGCCAGATTTGCTGCGCCCATTGGCTAGAGGATATCGATTTTGCCGATATGGCTGTGGTGCTGCCAGCTGAGCGCATGGCGAGCTGGTTTCTATATTCCGACCCTGCGCAGCTATATCGGGTGTCAGCTGGGCGGGAGATAGCGTCGTTCCCATTTTTTGAGCTATTCCAAAATGTCATCGCTCTGCTGCGTGGCTTTCGCAGCAATCTGATCAAGCTAGGCGATATTGAGCGTATATTTGCGCATCCGCTATTCAAAGAGCTGGATAATATTGATATACACATGGCTGTGGAGGAGCTGCGCGCCTTAACCAAGAGCGGGCGCCTGCTTTACACACTTGAAGATCTGCGATATTCTGATATCAAAGGTATGCAGAGCCTCTATAAGCTGATAGCGCCCTT
>JAITWL010000149.1 GCA_031285285.1 Deferribacteraceae bacterium
GGACTAATGCGGGAGAGCGGGGTCGCTCTCCCCTACGGGTGCAACTTGCTATCAGCCATATTTGCAACAGCTCACAACAGACTTGTCGCGAAACAAAGTAAGGCAAAAGTCCCTTCGGCGGAGGGACTATTCCTCATCCTCATTGCGAAATCTGCGTATCATGCCGCGTTTTGAGCTTTGCACAAAATCTACAAAGTGCTTGATCTCTTCAAATTGCTCCAGCTCTGCAAGCTTGGCTGGCAGCGTATCAAAAGGCACGCCCAGATCGATTATCAAGCGCATGGCCTTCTTTAGCTCTGCTCTTGCATCTGAGCTAACATTGCGCCTGCGAAGCCCTATTATAGTAAGTCCAGCTATTGCATTATCGTGGATAGTGCAATATGGCGGCACATCTTTGCCAACGCGGCTATGCGAGGCTATCATTGATTGAGTGCCTATGCGCACAAATTGGTGCACGCCCACAAAGCCTGATATGAAGGCCGAATCGGCTACACGCACGTGGCCTGTCAGCGCAGTATAGTTAGCTATGATGATATTGCTACCGAGGCGGCAATCGTGTGCCACATGCACGCCAGCCATGATAAGATTATCATCACCGATCTCTGTTAACAGCTCCTCTTTGGCTGTGCCACGGCTAATATTGGTAAATTCACGTATTTTATTGCGTTTGCCAATCACCAGCCGCGACTGCTCGCCGCCATAGCTGACATCCTGCGGATCGCAGCCCACATAGGCATTGGGGTATATGTATGTATCTTCGCCGATCTCAGTATCGGTCTCCACCATTGCTTGAGCGCCTATGCGCACTCCTTTGTGCAGTATACAGCGTGGGCCAACATAGGCCATTGGCCCGATTTCTACGCTAGAGTCAATTTCAGCGCTTTTATCTACATATGCGCTAGGGTGAATATTCGCCATGATTGAATTCTCCTTCTTTTCTTGTCATTTCTTTGCGCTTGGCTTCTGTGAAGCAGGTGCAGATGGGCGCTGAGAACTATCAACATTATTTGTTTGTGGTATCACTCCACCTTTTAATAATACCACACCTTCAGTTATAAGCTGTGCTGTATTTTGCGTTTGACTGTTTTTTGAATCTTGTCCCGACATAATCCACCTCAATTTATTAATAGTTCAATGCTAAATTCTCCAAGAGTTAAGCTCAGATAAACAGTATTAACACGATATAGTTCTAATAGCATTGCTCGATCTGTAGCTTCTGATTCTGAAAATACTGCCACATTCGACAAAAGCAGCTCTGGTTTGTCAGACACATCAGAATATGCCACCACCTTACCTTGGTACACAAGTCCTTTATACCTAACATTCACCCATGGATTATCAGTTACAGCCTTTTGGTGCAAAGTAAACGACCAAATATCTGGTTCTGCTGTTTTGTTTGTGATACCCAAAATACCTGCAAACCAATGCAGCCAGTTATTTTTCTCTGCTATAGAAAAAAGAAAAGCTACTATCACCGCTATAGGCGTTGCAAATATAACATCCCTTATCACTACATTGCCAGTTAAAAAATCGGGGGACTGAATGTAATAACCAAACTTACCAATTACAAAATAGATTAGCGATAATACAATATAACTTATGACTCCAAGTAAAAATGAATGTAGCAGGAAGTGAAATTGGTCATTATTTTTACAAAAAATTAATCGCTCTAACAGAATTCTACATACCAAGCCTGGAATAAATGTACAGACTAAACCATAAAGAAATATATCCATTTATCACCCTGTAAGCCCGTTTATTTATTCTCATCTTGCACAATAGCGCTCATCATGGCTTCGCAGGCCAGCTCACCATCCACGGTGATCTTGCCTTCCATCCACCAGAAATTGCGCTTTTGCGTGGTTAAATTGGTTTCTATAATCAGCTGATCGCCTGGGATAACCACCCTGCGAAAGCGTACGCCATCGATCCCTGCGAAAAACACACTCAGCTTAGGCTCCCAGCCTTCGGGCTTGCCTTTCTTCAAGCCATAGTAAGCCATGAAGCAGGCCACTTGCGCCATCGCCTCAATCTGCAATACTCCAGGCATGATGGGCTTACCTGGAAAGTGCCCATTAAAAAATTCCTCATTGAAGGTGACATTTTTCAGCCCCTTAGCATGGCCGTCGCCCACCTCCAGCACCCTATCTACCAAGAGAAAGGGATAGCGATGCGGCAGCACTTTTTGAATAAGATCTATGTTCAATTCCATTATAGAATACTCCTTTATAATGAATATAGTCGCTCAGGAGGCTAAACCCTGCTGATTTTTGTCATGTGATAATAACGGGTTTTCGCCTTTTTTGCAACGTCAAAAGCAATGCTAAAATTTGTTGACAAGTTTGCAAGAAAGTTCATAATATCAATGTATCCAATTAGTGCATAAAATAACCAGAAGGGAGTCTACATGTTATTTTCCCTATATCCCACAGATGAGCGAGCTGCTTGGGAGCGAGTGCTGGCTTTAAACTCTGCCTATGGAGAGCGTGAATTATACTGCTCTTTGCATATTCCTGAAGTGGGAGACTTGCAGGATTTCATGGCTTTTTTAAAGCAGGCACACGATGAAAAAGGCCTGCGTTTTTATGCTGATATTTCTCCATTGGCACTTGAGAAGCTGTCTCTTTCGATAGATAGCCTCCCGACGCTTTTTGATTATGGTATATTCTGCCTTCGTATTGATTTTGGCTTCTCTATTGAAGAGATACAGCGAATCAGCCGCTTGGGTTTTAAAATAGCGCTTAATGCCAGCTGTGTGGGCGAAAGCACCATAGATAAGCTGGAAGGCGCTGATATAATAGCTTGGCATAATTATTACCCACGGCCAGAAACGGGCGTCAGTCTGCCATATTTTATTTCGTGCTGCGAGCTATTCCAAAAACATAACATTCCTATATACACTTTTATCCCTGGTGATGCTGAATTCAGAGCGCCTTTACGGATGGGGCTTCCTGTAATGGAGCATCAGCGCGGGCAAAATGCCTATGTGAATTATTTGGAGATGGCGCGCATGCACACTGGCATGCGTATATGTGTCGCTGAAGGGCGCATCTATGAAAGACATTTGCGCTGGATTAAGGAATATGAAGCAACTGGGATAATCACAATTCCACTGGCTTCCTTCGATGAATATGCCAGCCGCTTAGATGGCAGGGAATTCGCTGTGCGAATAGAGGCAACGGATTATTCCCATAGGCTTGAGGGCACAAGAAAGCTGCTGGCTAGCGACGGTGAATATGTCAACGCGAGCTGTCGTAAGCGGGGCAGCTTGCAGATGGATACAGGCGCGTATGGGCGCTACGAAGGTGAAATACATATTATGACAACTGATGCGCCTCTGCACCCATATGTTATCCGAATAGCCGAGATAGCATCACCATATCAAAAGCTGACAGAGTTTTTGTATGGAAATCCGCGTGTGCGTTTTGAGGTGATATGATGCAAGTCCCCTTCTTTTAGAA
>JAITWL010000226.1 GCA_031285285.1 Deferribacteraceae bacterium
GTGCAGACTGTGCTTGATGGTGCGGCCTCTGCTGGTGCTCAGGCTGCTGAGATGGTGCAGCTATCAAGCCTACAATATCGAGGCTGCATCAGTTGTTTTCACTGCAAATTGGTTGGCGGCAAGAGCTATGGGCGCTGCATACTCAAAGATGATCTTACGCCTGTGCTTAATGCCATCCACGAAGCAGACTTGCTAGTGCTGGGCACGCCTATTTACTTTGCCGCGGAAACTGGCCTATTCAGGGCTTTTGTGGAACGGCTATGGTTTCAATACCTTATATATAGCAAATCTAATCCCTCGATGGCGCCTAAAAAGAAAGCTGTAGCGCTTGTATACACCATGAATGTGGCAGAGAACCAGCTACCAGACTATGGCTATGAACGAATCTTCGAGCAATCTAAAGCCACAATGGAGCGGCTTTTTGCGCCATGCGAGCTATTTATCTGCACTGATACAAAGCAGATGAAGGACTATTCAAAGTATGTGATGGAATATTTTGACCCAGCCGCCAAGGATAAGCGCCATGAGGAAGTGTTTCCCAGTGAGCTGCAACGAGCATTTAAACTAGGAGAACGCTTAGTTGCGCGTTAAGATTAAATTAAACCTTGCTAAATACCATAATATGTCTATTATATGGCCTACGAATGTATAGAGGTGCTTCCATGTCAGACACAAATCTTAGCTATTCTAAAAGCGGCGTAAATATTGATGAAGGCAATCGCTTTGTATCGCTAATTAAAAATATGGTGGAATCCACCCACAATAAAGCTGTGCTTGGTGGGCTGGGCGGCTTTGCTGGCTTTTATGAGCTTGCAGCGTTCAAGAATATGGCAGAGCCTGTGCTCGTAGCCTCCACAGATGGAGTTGGCACAAAGCTCAAAGTGGCTATTGATTCCAAGACTTATGATACTGTAGGCATAGATTTGGTAGCCATGAGCGTGAATGATCTCATCGTCACTGGGGCTAGGCCGCTATTTTTTCTTGATTATGTTGCCACAGGCAAGCTCTCGCCAGAAGCTATGAGCATGGTGGTGCGAGGGATAGTCGATGGCTGTAAGCAGGCAGGCTGCGCACTTCTCGGCGGAGAGACAGCTGAGATGCCTGGCATGTATGCTGATGGCGATTTTGATCTGGCTGGCTTTGCTGTGGGCATAGTGGATAAGGCTAAGGCTATTGATGGCAGCAGGATCAAAAAGGGCGATATCATTGCAGGGCTTGCCTCTTCGGGCTTTCATTCAAATGGCTTTTCGCTGCTACGCAAGATTTTTGGTGAAAAATCAGCTTATAATCGTACTATCCTTGAGCCTACAAAAATCTATGTGCCGCAAGTGCTAGCTGCACTTGATGCTGGCATTGATATCAAAGGCATGGTGCATATCACAGGCGGCGGCTTCTATGATAATATCCCAAGAGTGCTGCCAGAAGGCTTGGGCGCAGAAATTGATAAAAATAGCTTTCCAAATGTGCCAGCGGTGGCCGCTCTGCGCGACTATATCAAGAGCAAATCGCTTGACATAGGAGAGCATGAGCTATATCGCGTCTTCAATATGGGCATAGGCTATATATTTGTGGTAGATAAGGCCGAGTATGCTGCACTGGAAGCGCTTTTGGCCAGGCTTGGTGCTCCGCTTTATAATATTGGAGTGGTCACAGGCTCAGAGGGAGTGAAGATCAAAGGAATTGATAGTGATGTATCGGCCTGAGATAGATGGGCTACGCGCAGTTGCAGTGCTTGCTATATTTGCATATCATGCTGGCTTTAGTGTTGTTAGTGGCGGCTATGTTGGTGTTGATATCTTTTTTGTGATATCTGGCTTTTTAATCACTAGCATAATATTAAAAGATTTATCCACAGGTACATTTTCTTTTGCTACATTTTACGAACGTAGGTGCAGACGTATATTGCCACCTGTGTTTTTGATGGCAGTGGTGATATCTGCTGTTAGCATCTTCACCATGCTACTCAATTTTGATTTATTCACCCGTTCACTTGGGGCAATGGCGCTATTTGTATCAAATATATGGCATAGCAGACAGACTGGTTACTTTGACACAAATGCAGAGTACATGCCTTTTTTGCATACATGGTCACTAGCTGTTGAGGAACAATTCTATTTATTTTTTCCTGTATTGCTGATTCTTTTGCACAAGATCATTGCGAAGAAGATGCGTCAAGTTCTTATTATCATCGCTTTTGTTTCTTTTGCAAGCTCTACATATTTTATCATACATAGCCCTAAAGCCGTGTTTTTCTTAACACATTTTAGGGCATGGGAGCTGCTCTTAGGTGCAATTGCTGCAATGATGCCCATAAGACAGCTAAGTCGCTCTGCCTTGTTAGGGTTCTCTATACTGGCATCGTGTCTAATAATAGTGCCCATCTTTACTTTCACATCAAGCATGCGCTTTCCTGGCATCTCAGCACTACCGCCCTGCTTGGGCACAGCAATATTGATATATGTTCACAAACAAGGCATTGCAGATAGCCTCATTGGGCGGTTTCTTGCAAAGCCTGCTATGGTTGGCATTGGTAAAATATCATATTCACTCTATCTATGGCATTGGCCAGTGTTCATTATTCACAAAGTGTGCACGGGGGGGTATGTCGCTTCTCACAAAGCTAGGGCTAATTACTCTTGTATTTGCGCTTTCGATATTATCAACAAAATTTATCGAAGCGCCAATACGGGCTAAGCGGGTATTAAAGAGCAAAAAAGCTATTTTTGCCGCTTCGTTAGCTGCTATAGCTTTGTTGGTGTATGCTTCAACTCAGTTGCCTCGCATAGGCAATGAGGTCGCTTTTCGCCAAGAGTTTCAAGCTTATGTGAATGCGCCTTCAGAACATGGTCTAAGTATGATTGCACGTATGGATATTACTGAAGAGGATTTACACCATATTGGAGATAAAGCAGCTATTCCATCATTTGTATTATGGGGCGATAGCCATGCAAATTCATGGGCGCCTGCACTGGATGCGGCTGCTAGCAAATACAAGGCTAGTGGCTATATGTTTGCATATACACAAGGGCTTTGCTCTCCAACATTTGATAAAAGGCAAGGTGATGGCTGCACACAGCTTAATGACACTTTAATGAGCCTAATTGAGCAGAAGCAGATTAAAGATGTTATTATAACACATAATGATATTTTTGATATGGCTAACTATGCCTACACTCTTGATAGATTGCAATCTTTAAGCGTAAATATATGGTATATTGAAAGCGTGCCAATATTTCACGAACCAGTGCCTATGATTCTGCTACGCAAGCACGTGTTTGGAGTTGATAGCCAGCCTGCATTGTTGGCAGGTGCAGAATATTACAAGCGTGAAAAAGCAAGCCTACTGGCTACGCAAACGGATAATTTTAGGATACTTAAGATAGTGCCCACTATATGCACAGAGGATACTTGTAATGTTGATAGTGAAAATGGCCCATTATATGCAGATAGAGATCACTTGTCTGTGCTTGGAGCGCTATTTTATCAAGATACATTTAAACCAATTTTTGAAGGAGTCCATAAATGAATCTAGCCATCTTCATCTCAGGTAGAGGCAGCAATCTACAGGCTATAAACGAGGCTATACAAAGCGGCCACATCACAAATGCACGTATAGCCTGTGTAATAAGCAACAAGGAGCAGGCGCTTGGGCTGAGCTATGCACGCAATCAAGGGCTAGAGGCACACTATGTGAATCCTAAGGCCTACGAATCTAGAGACGCCTACGACGCCGCCTTGCTCAAGATGATGCAAGAGCGAAATATTGATTTGATCTGCCTTGCAGGCTATATGCGCATCATAACTCCTGTGCTCACTGAGGCCTACGCAGGCCGCATGATGAATATTCACCCATCGCTACTGCCAGCCTTTGGTGGGCTTGATGCACAGAAGCAGGCGCTGGATTATGGCGTGAAAGTGAGCGGCTGCACAGTGCATTTTGTGGATAGCGGCATGGATACAGGCCCTGTGATCCTGCAACGCCCTGTGCTGGTAGAAGATAATGACAGTGTGGAGAGCCTTAGCGCACGCATACATGAGCAGGAGCATAAGGCTTACCCAATGGCAATACAGCTATTCACTAGCGGCAAACTGGAGCTAGATGGCAGAGTGGTGCGGCAGGTGTAACCATCAAAAATGCTGCTCTTGTTGCATTTAACGCTATTACGTCGCTATGATTATGTGTGCAAGCATTACAATATAAATTAGTAGCCATAATTCGATAAGTTGTAATGCTATTACAAAATATGCCTTTATCCTTCGTCATTGGTTGTCGAAACCCCCAGCGGAGCTGGGGAGACTATCAGTAAGCGGAAGCGTAACAGATATTAAAAAAGCCTTCTGTGATGTGTTAAGTTAATATTGGTGTCGTAAGCCAATAATCACATCACAGGAGGC
>JAITWL010000386.1 GCA_031285285.1 Deferribacteraceae bacterium
GAACACTCGCGCGGCAGATGAAGCGGCAAAGGCTTCACAGATAGCGAGCTTCATGTTCTTGCTGACTGTGGGTATATTTAGTATTATTATTGTACTGATTATAATATCGTACTCGATTATTTTTTGTAAAATTAAGCCAATAGACACATTAGTAACTGTAGCAGATCATATTGCTGCTGGTGACTTCACCAGAAAAGTGGAGCTATCATCTAAAGATGAGCTTGGCAAGCTGGCCACACACTTCAATCACTTTATTGATACTGTTTCTTCTGTGCTTAGAGAATCTAAAGGCGCAATATACGACACAATGAACCAAAATTCTGAGCTGGCTAGCACAATGGGACAGCTAGCTGGCACTTTCCAGACCCAAACAGGGCAGGTGGCTACTGTTGCGTCTGCAATGGAAGAAATGTCTGCCTCTTCAGCCGAGGTGAATAACAACATCCGTGAGGCCGCAGACAATGTGGATAAAGCAATGGATTTGACAAAAGAAAGTGGACAGCAGCTCAGCGAGATTATGACGCAGATGTCAATTATTCGCGAAAAAACAGGCCGACTTGCTGATACCATTCAGAATCTAGGTTTAGCCTCTGATCAGATAGGTGATATACTCAAAGTAATCAACGACATCGCCGATCAAACGAACCTCCTTGCCCTGAATGCAGCTATTGAAGCGGCAAGAGCAGGCGAGGCTGGACGTGGATTTGCTGTGGTAGCGGATGAAGTGCGTAAGCTTGCAGAACGCACTCAGCAATCCACAGGCGAAGTGATTCAAATCATTGGTACACTACAAAATGCTTCTAAAAACGCCACTCAGGAGATGAATGATGCTGAGACGAGCATACAAAGCGGTGTTGAGATTATTGAATCTACTCAAGGCTCATTCTCAATTGTGGTAGAAAGCTCAATTAGCGCTAATAGCAATGTGACGCAAGTGCAGACTGCTATCTCTGAGCAGGTGGAAGCTATTGCTGCTGTAAATGACAGTGTACAATCAATAGCCGCAGGATTAGAGGAAAGCGTAAACATGGTCTCACATGTGAGCGAGACAACCAGCAATATGCATTCTAGAGCTGAGCAAGCATATAAGGCGATTGATTTCTTTAAGGTATAGTCTGCATATTACAAATCATTTTGATGTTTTCATGGCTCAAGTTTAATATTTTTCTATTATCCTATCATATGCTAGTAGTATTTTGAGACTATATGGTGCTTAGTACGATAATACTACATGAGTTAGGATTTTGTGAATGAAATCCTTCATAATTACACAAAGTTCACCCATGTAATATAGATAATGGTTGGTCTTGAAAAAGAAAGGTTGCAAGAAGGATGCCATGAAATTATGAAAGTCTACCAAGATATAAACGTATATGATGCCGCTCTTGCACGAATAGAAATTGCTTTCAACAGTTTTGATAATATTCTTGTGGCCTTCTCTGGCGGAAAAGATAGCGGGGTGCTGTTAAATTTGTGTTATGACTACGCAAAAAAGACAAATCAGCTGTCAAAGCTGGCAATGTATCATATTGATTATGAGGCTCAGTATCAACTTACAACTGACTATGTTACTAAATGTTTTCATGAATATTATAAAGAGATAAAAAAAATTTGGGTTTGTTTGCCACTGAAAGCGCAATGTAGTGTTAATATGTCAAATGAGGGATTTTGGAGACCTTGGGCACCATATGAAGAGAATATTTGGGTTCGAGATATGCCAAATAATCACTTTGTCATCAATCGATTTAATGAAGAAATAGGCTTTGATCCTATAAATGATTGGGATAAAGATGTGATGATCAGGCTTGATCGATGGTTTGCTGATAAGTATGGTTCAACATGCTTGATGATTGGCCTATGTGCAAGCGAATCATATGATCGTTATATATTTCTAACAAAGCAAGATGTGCGCAAAAGCCATAGTTGGTTATGGGAATCCAATGACTACTATAGCGCATATCCACTCTACGACTGGGAAGTAGAAGATATTTGGACCGTAAATGCAAAATTTAATTATGATTACAATAGGCTATATGATTTATACTATCAGGCTGGGATGGGGATCAACCAAATGAGAGTTGCAAGTCCATTCAATAACTGTGCTATAGATACTCTAAAATATTATAGAGTTATAGAGCCTGACACTTGGGGGAAACTCATTTCTCGAGTGAATGGTGTCAACTTTGGTGGGATATATGGTGGTACAATGGCAATGGGGTGGCGTAGTATCAAAAAACCTACACACTTTAGCTGGAAAGAATATGCTGAGTTTTTACTTAATACATTGCCCGAAAATACAGCAGAAAATTATCGTAAAAGGCTTCAAGTATCAATAGATTCATGGATCAGAGGTGGGGCAAGAAGTGCAGAAATAATTTATCAATTGGAGAAAGCAGGGATTGATTTCAAACGCACAGGAAAGATCGGCAGGGGAAAGCACCAAAATGAAGTCATAATCTTTGAGGAATATCCTGATGATGTGCAAATTCAGGATTTTGCAAAAGTGCCATCATGGAAACGTTTGTGTATCTGTATTTTGAAAAATGACTGGTTCTGTCGATATATGGGCTTTACACCAAATAAGGCAGAAATAGACAAAAGGAAAAAAATACTGGAGAGGTATTCAAAATTATGAATATCAGCATTGATAATAATCCTAATGCTATGGTTTCATTCTTAAAGCGCAATAATTCATCAATAGAGCAGGTATCAGCGACAGTTGCTGACTTGTGGTATATTGCACATGATGATTATCAAACATTTGGGACATGTGGCATACTTAAATATAGCAATTCTATTAGAATTAAAAGTTTTTTCATAAGAAAAGATAAGCGAAATGAGGGAATTGGAGCGATGCTAATAGAGAAAGTTATTACTGACTTCGATGTGCAGATAACAGCATTTGCGACTAAATTTAGTAGGCCAATTTTTGAAAAGTATGGCTTTGTTGTTGAATCTGAAAAAAAGAATGATATAGCGTTCATGAGGAGATCTGTATGAGCTTCGCCAGTCCAGTTTATAATGTTATTGCTGTTCCTATTGAAAATATACAAGCTAATGAGTACAACCCTAATTCCGTAGCAAGTCCTGAGATGAAGCTATTATATAAGTCGATTTTGGAAGATGGTTATACTATGCCTATCGTATGCTATAAAATTAGCAATGAGTGCTATGAAATTGTGGACGGTTTTCATAGATACACAATTATGAGAAAGCATAAATATATATATGAACGCGAGGAAGGAAGGCTTCCTGTAGTTGTCATTGATAAAGATATATCAAATCGTATGGCTTCAACAATAAGGCATAATCGTGCACGAGGCAAACATTCTATTGAGCTTATGACAAAAATCGTAGCAGATTTAGTTGAGTCAGGCGTGTCAGATGCGTGGATTCTCAAAAATATAGGCATGGATTCAGATGAATTACTTAGGCTCAAGCAGCTAAGTGGACTTGCTGCACTATTTAAAGATAGGGAATTTTCAAAAAGTTGGGATACATAAATGTGCTTACAGAGCTTGTGCAAGTTTACTTGCCTTTATTGTACTGTACATAATCTTTGGCAAGCTTCACCGACCTGATAGAAGCTGGAAAAAGGGTAGTTACCCATCATTCCAACATCAAGCAATATGCTACGCCCTAAAATGAATATGCTGACAAGAGAAATAGCGTTATAATAAACTAATGGGCATATTTTAATTAGTGGAAACATAGCCTAATTCCAGCATTCGCTTGATCACCTTGCTTGCCACAGGCGCACTTGATGCGCCGCCCGATCCGCCATGCTCCACCATTACCACCACTACATAGCGTGGCTTATCAGCAGGATATATACCTGCATACCAACTGTGATCTCTAAAATTTTCAGGCACAAGATTAGGATTTCTCCTCATCTCATCTGTCCATCTGCCTATCACCTGAGCGGTGCCAGTTTTGCCGCCATAGTGCAGCCCTTTCACCCTACCACGCCCAGCTGTGCCAAAGCTATCCTC
>JAITWL010000336.1 GCA_031285285.1 Deferribacteraceae bacterium
ATCTAGGCTTCATGATTATGACGGCCTTTGGCCGACAGCTATCCTGAGGTCTGGATTGCTTCGCAGAGCCTCGCAATGACGAAATGGAAACATTTTTTATTGAGAACAGAATGACCCTGATAGTTACTCTCCACGCATCAGCGAAGCCAAGTCTGTTCTCAATAAAAAATGTTTTTATTTCGTGAACTGATCCTGCGTGACAAAGTGCTCAGAAGAGCAGCTAGCGATTATCTTAAACCCAAAAGAGATGACTACGCCTTGGTAAAATGCCTTTGTAGGGGCGACCAACTCGGTCGCCCGTTGCGGCAAAGCCGCAATCATTCCCCACTGGACTAATGCGGGAGAGCAGGGTCGCTCTCCCCTACAAGTGCAACGGTGAGCAACACATACACCTCATCACATGGTGAGAACCAGAATTTTTGTGGTATAGCGCTTTGTCTGAGTTTTTGCAATTCATCTACAGATATATCTGGCATGTCTGCATTGATTGAGCTGACGAGGGCATCACGTGCATTGCCTATTGCGTCTAATCTAGTGGCTGGTATACCAGACTTTGACATTGGCGCTACACCAACTGCCGATAATTTTCCATCAATGTCTCCCTTATTAATCACCCATTCAGGAGCACCATCAAGACAGTAGGCTTTAGGTTTAGGCTCGCTCAGCTCGTATATAGGTTCCATTCTGTAGCTAGACTGGATAAGCGCATTTAAAAAGCTTGCAGCATCAGTGCTTTGCAGCAAAAGCTCCTCAATATTTGCTGGCTTATAAGGGGCAGCGGCTATCAATTTTGCTAGCCCAGCAATCAAAGGCTGCTTAGTAGCAAAAAGCTCTGCCCGCATTTGTTCAAAATTTGTCAAAACGTATTGGCTAATCAAAAAATCAGGATCGCTGAATGCATATAATTCACTTTCCGAAACATAGATATAATAAGCATTAGTGTCATAGCGGATCAACGCTACATACACGATGGCATCACTAGTAATACTGGTAAGATCAGTGGTGGTAAAGGCAGGCGAGGATATAGAGACAATCCCGTTATCATAGCCACGGATAAGATGCTTGAATGCTACATCTGGAAAATATTCTCCATCATAGTCTTTAAAACCATGAGCAGTAGTTTCTATAATGCCGCTTTCTGAATAGTTATAATCTCTAATAAAAAAGTAGTTGTCTTCATCATCAGGTATAAGCTTAAGTTTGCATGGTGTATAGCAAGAGTCATCAACTTGCGCACTCATGCGTATCTCCACATTAGGCTTGTTTGAATCAAAATAGAATGTTTGAGACTTTGGCCCACAGGCTGTCAGCATGCAAACTATAATTATAATATAGATATGCTTTATCATAATATTCATTTCAATCCCGCCTCATAGGCTCAGTCCTATAGTCTGACTTGATAAGCGCATTCAGAAAGCTTGCGACATCAGTGCTTGCCAACAAAAGCTCCTCAATATTTGGCATTGGCCATCCTTGGCGCTCATAAGGCCAATCATTTGGCACATAAGAGCTAGCGATCAATTCTGTGAGCCCCGCTATAAAAGGCTGCTTAGTGACAAAAAGTTCTGCTTGCATTTGCTCAAAATTTGTCAAAACGTATTGGCTAATCAAGAAATCAGGATCTGCAAAGATAGATGATTCACTTTCTGAAATATAGATATAATAAGCATTTGTGTCATAATTAATAGTTGCTATGGCATATTCAAGAAAATTCTTAGTGCCAGTGGTAAGATCAGCAGTAGTTGTAATAGGCAAAGAGATTACTTGCAAAGTAGAAATTGCGGACACAGTCGTGAAAACTGTGCCAAGTGTAAATGCGTACACAAGGTGAAGTTCTTCATCAAAGGGATTTATAAGCTCAACATGAAATTCAAAAAAATCTTCATCCCAGTTTTCATCAAAGCCATGAGCAACAACATTCACAGCTCCATGCCTTGAATAGTTATGATCTCTAATCATGAAAGTGCTATTTAGGCTATCAGGCGTAAGCTTAAGCTTGCATGGCGCATAACAAGAGCCCTCTTCATTCATTATCTCAACATTAGACATATTTGAGTCAAAATGGAATGTTTGCGACTTTGCCCCACAAGCTGTCAACATGCAAAATAAGCTTACAGCACAGATAAGTTTTATCATAACATTCAGTTTTTACTTCGTCCCAAATAGCCTATCGCCAGCATCGCCAAGGCCAGGCACGATATAACCTTTTTCATTAAGGCATTCATCCAGAGCTGCGGTGTAAAGCGGCACATCAGGATGCTTTTCGCAGAAAGCTTTCACGCCTTCTGGTGCCACTATTAGGCATAGGCACTTGATATTTTTGCAGCCGCGCTCCTTGAGCTTATCCACAGCCGCTATGATGCTGCCACCAGTGGCTAACATTGGGTCTATCAAAATGATATCGCGCTTGGTGCCGTCTTTTGGCATCTTAAAGAAATAAGTATGCGGCTGCAAGGTTTCTTCATCCCTAAATATGCCAATATGGCCTACACGTGCAGAAGGGATGAGCTGCAGAATGCCATTCACCATGCCTATGCCCGCCCGCAAGATAGGCATCAGCACTATCTTTTTGCCAGCCACCACAGATGATTTCATCTTTTTGATGGGTGTCTCGATCTCCACTTCTTTTAGTGGCAAATCTTTGGTCATATCATAGGCCATCAGCATAGCCACTTCATTCACCAGCTCGCTAAATTCCTTCTTGGATGTCTTCTTATCCCTGATCAGAGTCAGCTTATGCTGTATCAATGGGTGCTGCACTATGTGAAAATTGCTATAGTTTTCCATACTCATTTCCCCTTTGGTAAGATGATATTTAATACTATCCCTATAATCGCCGCAAGGCCAATGCCGCCGAGCATAAAATTATCGCCAAAATGAATCTGCAAGTCGCCTATGCCAGCCGTTAGGATAATAGCTGATATTAGCATATTGCGTGGATTATTCAAGTCCACTTTGCCTTCGATCATTGTGCCTATCCCCACCACGGCTATCATGCCGAAGAGGATCACCATGATGCCGCCCATCACAGGCAGTGGGATAGATGAAAGCACGGCATTCAGCTTGCCACAGAAGGCAAATATAATGGCTGCCACCGCTGCAATGCGCATATAAAGCGGATTAAAAGCTTTAGTGAGTGCCACAGCCCCTGTCACTTCTGCATAAGTGGTGTTTGGTGGCCCGCCAAATAGTGGCGCAAGGCCAGATGCAATGCCATCGCCAAGCAAAGTGCGGTGTAGGCCAGGCTTTTTGATATAATTTTCACCAGTGGCCGATGATATGGCGATGATTCCGCCCACATGCTCCACCGCAGGCGCAATAGCCACAGGCAGAATGAAGAGTATCGCAGCCAAATCAAAAGTTGGGATGGCATATTTGCCTGCATCCATAGCGGCTGTCCAAGGCACGGCAAACCATGCAGCATTGGCAATCAGTGCTGTGTCGACCTTGCCCAAAAGCAGAGCCACGATATAAGCCACGATAACGCCTGTGATCACAGGCACTAGCTTCAAGAAGCCACGCCCCCATACTGTTGCGATAACGGCTGTGCCTGTGGCTATGGCTGCCACCATGAGCGCTAGCGGGTCAAAAGCGCCACCAACAAAGCTTACGCAATTCGCAGTGGCTGTGGGCGCAAGCTTGAGGCCGATTACTATCACCACAGGCCCTGTGACCACACGCGGCAGGAAGCGCTCCAGAAAGTCGCCACCGCCAAAACGAAAGCAGAGGCTAAAGATAAAGTAGACAACACAGCTTGCAGAAAGAGCCCCCAGTGTGGCACCCATGCCATAACTTTGGAGGCTCTGCTGTATTGGTGCAATAAAAGCAAACGAACTACCCAAAAAAATAGGAATAGAGCAGCCCGTAATCAGGTGAAAGAGGAGCGTCCCCACGCCAGCCGCAAATAGCGCCAGCGACGGATCAAAGCCCGTCAAGAGGGGCACAAGCACCAATGCGCCAAAAGCCACAAAGAGCATCTGCACCCCTATAATCAGTGTCTTCAAAGAAAAAGTATTCATACTAAATATTTACCCCTAGAAACGTAAAAAATTTATTGTTTATAAAGTAAAGTGTGATAAAAATCAATAAAAGAATTGATCGTTCAGGGGCTTTTTTTATAAGAGCTAATGCAATATAAATGACCACTCTCGTTTTGAATGCAAAAAGCGGATTATCCGAACTGTCTTGCCTTTGATCTTATAAAATATGAGAAAATTTTTGCATCTCATCGTTCTGTAGCCTTTTTCAGCAAGTTTTTTGTTTCGTACAGCATTGTAAACAAGTGGCTGTCTTTTCAATAGGGCAGTACAAGCCTCAAATTCTGAAATCAGATCACGTGCCGCCTGTGGCGATTTTAAAATATCCAAAATATACTTTTCTGAGCTCAAAACATCTTCCTGCGCTGTTTCTGTGATATAGACTTTATACATATTTTCGTTGCTTCAATGAATCTATAAAATCATCAACAGAAATCATCCTTCCAGCAGCCTCATCTTTTTCGCCAATTTCCAGCTTTTCATTTAGCTCTTTGAGGCCAATTAGCTCTTCATATAAAGGGATCGGCAGCACCACCACATCACCAACACCATTTTTTGTGATAAAAACAGCTTCATTATTTTCATTACAAAAATCTACAATTTCATTATAGGAATTCCGCAAATCTACAGATTTTCTGATTACTGGCATTTTCTT
>JAITWL010000035.1 GCA_031285285.1 Deferribacteraceae bacterium
CTGCGACCAAGATCTCTTCATATAGAGCCGATGTGGGGCAGATATGCGTGGGTATGGCATAGAATAGATCGCCAACAGCAGCCTTAATATTTGGCACATCCAGCACTAGGTGCTCCTCATTCTGCATTACAAAAGTGAAAGGAATCGGCTCTAGCTGGTTCTTTACTGGCTTTATGAGGTGAGCCCTATTATCTGGCAGAGGGTCTGATGCCACAGCCTTATAGCCTATATCAAATGCTAGCTTGCCATTAGGCTTGCTGACCACTCGAGTGACAAGCAGTGCCGCAGGTTTAAAAGGTATATCAGGGAGATTATTCTGATAGCTATAATCTTGCAAAAAGCAAGTGCCTGGTGATAGCTCAACACCTGGCTCAAATATGCCATTGTTATTTGAAAATTGTGCATGGCAAGGAAATGATGGAGTGCCACCAAGCACGATAGTTTCAATAGTTTTGCCTTCAGCCTCAAGCTCTTTTTTTATGGCGATGCTGCGATCGTATACCACTTTTGCATTTTTGCTGCGAAGCTCAAAATCTTTATCATGATTATGCCCATCATACACATGAAAGCCCATAGCGTGCAGATTAGGCGTAGTATCAATTTTGCGAAATAGCTCAGCAGCATGGCTAAAATCAATGCCAGTGCGGTGCATACCAGGATCAACATCCACCAGCAAATTTATAGTGACATCAGCCGCCTTTGCTACAGCAGAAATTGTCTCCACCATAGCTGGATCATCTGTAATGGCGCTAAATTTTGTTTTGTGATATTTTTGCACTAAGGCAATAAAGCGGGCAATATTCACGCCCACAAGTGGATATGCTAGCATCAAATCTGCAAAACCTTCCATAGCAAGCATCTCTGTCTCGGCAATGGTGGCTGTCTTAAATTTGACTATACCTGCTTTCATCTGCATCTTGGCAACTTCTACAGTCTTATGGCTTTTCACGTGGGATCTTATGCGTGAGGGGCTAGCAGCAATCTTGATAGCTAGCGCGATATTCTCTTTGATCACTTCTTTATAAAAAACCAAGGCTGGAGTTGCAATATTTTCAAGGCCAGTTAATTTGTATTCCATTTTTTCCTCATTCTGCACGTATTTCTTCAAGATAGCTATACATAGTATACTTAGAAATATCATAATACTTTGCGATTTTATCACCAGATTTCTTTATCAAAAATGCACCTTTCAGATCAAGATAGCGGAGCGCTTTTAGCTTATCATCTTTTGTCATAAAGGGCACAGGCTTATTCACTTGTTGTTGAGATTCTTGAATCAATGTGTCCATCAGCTCATTCACATCATTAGCGAAAACTTCATTGCTATCGCTATCTTGGGCGACAAGTGGATTCATACAGACGCTATTGATCACTTCTTGAGCAAACATCATATCAGTCACATCAAAATTGATGCAAAGCGAACCTATGACCTCGCCATTAGCATTCTTTAGATAGATGCTTGATGAGCGGAGCACATGCCCAGATTTAGTCTGTGTGGCATAATTATATCTATCACCTGAGGCATCAGTGCCTCGCAACACTTCAAGTCCAAGATTTGTGCCACAATCGCCTACAGTGCGCCCTGTGACATGCCCATTTTCAATAGCAATGATAGTGGTTTCGTAAGGTTGATCTTTAAGATCATGGAGCACCACCTCGCAATTCTTCCCAAATAAAGCAGAAACACCCTTCATAAGTGATTTAATAAATACCAACTCATCCTTCACTGATTCCATAAAGCATCCTAATCAACGTTACTAACCGTTACTAACGTTAATATATCAAAATTCACCAAAACCACAATAAAAAAAATTAGTTTGCCTAAAAAAAACTTGACTAGCTGCCCGAAGCGGCTTAGTATGCAACAGAAGTTAATTAAGGAGAAAAAGTATGAATGTTTATGACAATCTTAAAAGACTCAATATAGTTTTGCCTGAGCCACCACCACGCGGAGGAGTATATATCCCCATTAATGAATTTGGCGATAAATTCCTGTATACATCAGGCTTTGGCGCTGTGCGTGATGGCAAGCCCGCATTTGTAGGCAAGGCTGGCGATGTGTCTATAGAGTATGCTCAAGATGCAGCACGTCTGTGCATAGTGAATATCCTAAGTGCTGTTGAGAAAAAGCTTGGAGATCTAAACAAAATCAAGCGAGTGGTAAAATTACTTGGGTTTGTAGCATCAAAAGATGATTTCTATTCTCAGCCAGTGGTAATGAACGCTGCTAGCGAGCTGCTTGGCGAAATTTTTGGCGAAAATGGCGCTCACGCAAGAAGTGCCATTGGTACAAATGTCCTCCCAAATAATTTGACTGTAGAGATTGAGTTGATTTTTGAATTGAAATAAATGCACTATCTGGATGGAGTCAAAAGATGATGGATAGCAAGCTAGTTGCCATAGTCCGTGCCTTGCCAATGGAAGAGCTAGAGGCGGTGTCTGCTGCTCTTATTGCAGGCGGAGTCACTGTCCTTGAGTTTACAATAGATCATGATGCAAAAGATTGTGTAAAGAGCACTTGTCGAAAAATTGCTTATATTGCAGAAAAATATGCAGATAAAATCCATGTGGGCGCTGGAACAGTGCTTAGCGTTGCTGAGGCGACCGAGGTGCGTGCTGCTGGCGCAAGCCTGATTATATCGCCCAATACCAATATAGAGGTAATCCACTACACTAAGAATGCTGGCATGCTATCAATACCAGGGGCTATGAGCCCAACAGAGTGTGTGCTAGCGCATCAAGCAGGTGCAGACTATGTGAAGCTCTTTCCAGCTGGCGAGCTTGGGATAGGCTATGTGAAGGCACTGATGGCGCCATTGCGGCATATACCATTCTTGATAGTCGGCGGGATCACGCCAGATAATATTCGAGACTATCTAAAGCTGGGTGTTTGTGGCTTTGGCATTGGCTCAGGGCTTTTGCCAGCGGCTATGGTGCGTAATAAAGACTATGCTGCTATACAGAAACTCGCTGAACAATACATAAACCTAGTCAAGGATAGCTAAGATGCGCTATTTAACTATTGATGCGGGCACATCGAATACTAGAGCCACCTTATGGGATGGCGATAGGCAAGTGCTTGCTCGCGTCAAACACAATGTAGGCGTGCGCAACACAGCTATGGATAAAAATAATTCTAAGCTGAAAGCCGCAGTGAATGCTTGCATCGCTGAGCTGACTGGCGGACAGCTGGATGACTGCGTTATCCTTGCCTCGGGGATGATTAGCTCAGGGCTGGGGCTTTATGAGCTGCCGCATCTATCTGCTCCCGCTGGTAAGGCGGCCTTTGCGGCAGCGATAGTGCGGGCAGATATTGATGGTGTTGATACACCAATT
>JAITWL010000184.1 GCA_031285285.1 Deferribacteraceae bacterium
AATCAGTGTGTCTGTCAAATCAACAGACCTTTCATACTTACTGTATAATTTAGCAGAGCTTACTGATAAACCTTGAGGTACAAGTCCATTTACCTCAAATCTCAAGCAATCGCCATTGTCTTTGATTATTTTCACATTAGTCATGGTTTATTTCTGCCTCAATATCCAATATGCCAAATGCCTTAGCTGTCACCCTGAGCAAAACTTCTGTGCTCAGAATGACACAACTTGCTAAGATTGAATCAATTTCCCTAAACTAATTTTTTCACAAGAAAGTGATATGCAGCAACAATAGTGATATCTAGCTCACGTTCCATGCCTTTGATTTGGAAATCTTTCACCTTGCCAATTTGGCGATATGACTTGTCTTTAACATCGCCATCTTTTTCAACTGTCAACACCAAATTGTAGCTAGCATCTTTGATTTTATCCCCATCAACTACGCCAAGTTTACGATTAGAAGCATCTTTGATAATGCCATTCTTCACTTCACCTAGTTTTTTGCCACCATCCTTGATTACGCCATCTTTAAATTCTGCTCCCATAATACATCTCCTATAAATTTATTTCACTCACTACTTTCACATTCTCAAAATATTCACTATACAATTCAGGATACTCCGAATGCACAGGCACTAGCACTTTTGGCTTTAGTGCCTGCGCCAGCCTTTGCAGTGTAGCAATATCCGCGTGGCCTGATGTGTGCACATGCCGCAACGGCAGGCCATGCTGCTGTACAAATCTTTCGATATGGCTATCGCCAGTCAGATAGCCCGACCATTGTGAATAAAGCACTATAGCATTTTTTAGCATATCCACCGAAAAATCATAAATATGAGCGTTTCTATATAGAATAAGATACTTTTCAGGCGACTGGGCAAGTTCCTCAATAAAGATACGCTGTTTACGTGGGCAAAGTTTGTCAAATAGCTGCTCATTCTTGATTTTTACGCGCTGATACTGCGGGATATACACCAGCATGTTTGCTAGTGCACTTTGGATTGATTTCACGCCTGTGGCTTTTAGCATTGAATAAGCATAGGCATCTATCACAAACTTGCGGCCAAGCTTATTTGCAGCCTTATAGGCAGTGACAAGGCGGTCAATATTCTGGCTAGATGCGGCAAAGAGCACCATGCCTGCATTGTCTTCAACAGTGCAACCCGCAGGCTTAACTGTGGTACAGATCATATCAATCAAATCTGCTTCTTTCGTATTGCCATGTGTGGCAAAGCCCGCCGAATTAATAACTGAGCCAATGGTTGTACCTTCCATCAGTAACAAATCAATATCTTGCGGTGGCTGTACGAACAAACGCTCTGTTTTATAGGCAGTGTAGCCGCTATCGCGAAAATCTCCACTATAGAACACACGCTTGCCGCCTGCCTCTATCAGAAACGCATAAGAATCAAAGGCCGAGTGATCCACAGGGTATGGCGTGATGCGAAAGCCTGCAACTTCAAAAGCTTTCAGCGGTTGATATGCCACAGCATTATCAAGGGCAGGTGTATGGCTCACCCACACCGCCGCCTCGCGCAGCATCGCAAGTGCCTGTGTACCAATATACACAGGCACAGCGAGGCTATCCGCCATGCCAATATGATCTTGATGCAGATGGCTAGCTATAATGGCACTGATCCGCTCTGGAAGCAGGCTATGTGGAACTATCGGAGCATTGGCATCTAGTGGACGGCCATAGTCTAACAATATCGACTTGCCATTGTGCATCAATTCAATGCAGCTACCGCCAATCTCGCTTGCGCCTCTGTGGATCAGGATTTTCATAGGCTTTATCTTATCCTCACAACGCCCATGCTGCTTATATTCTCCAGCTCGCTTAAATCTATTGTGCCTGAAAATATTATTTTTGTCGCCTGAGGATGCAATTTTTCACGATTTTTATAATCGTTGTCTACAATTAATTTCTCCAAAGCGGAATAGTTAGCAAGCATAATGCTGCCTTCTGCTGCAACTGCTGGTGTGACTAAAATTCCATCTTGCCTTCGATCTGCTCCTTTCTCATATGTCCATGTCCCATCTGCATTACGAAGAGTAGGGATGTCTTGAGCTGTGGCCAAACCAAACAATGACACGGTTTTCAGATTACGCTCAGTCCATTTTTCATTTGTATACTGCCTGATTCTTAGGCTTGCAGGCTCTTTCACATATGATTTTCCTGCTTTATCAGTCACAGACACCTGCCAGACACTATTTTTCAAAGATTTCTGGATAAGCTGTGCAAAATCTACATTAATATCGTTAAAAATATTGGCAGATACATCATATTGGTCTAACACCCATGTGCCATTATCCGCATGTGCAAGATAAATTGTGCTTTTATTGAAGCTTATAGGCAGGCCTAGAGATGAATTTATTACATTACGTGTCCGTGTCGCGCCAGCCTGCACAAGATACATATCCAAAGTGTATGCGAGCTCATTATATGCATCTGTGTCTACATAATATTCAACGCTTATCGAATATGGCACTTGCCCGCTGCTGCTGGTGTTATCAATGTCAAAATCAACTTTATCTACATGAGCCACGATAGACCGTGTAAATTGTTCTGCAAATTGCGGAAATTCTTTTGCAATCAGCTCTTTGGCCTGTGCTTCTAAATTTGCCTTGGTATATTCCTGTGCGAAGGCTTGTTTTTCTCTATTATCCGCCGCTTGCGCCGCAGCATTAGCTTTCGCAAAAATATCAGCACTGATATCAACTTCGGATTTTACTTTAATAAAGCTTGCTTGACCACTGCCTCAATAGTCACCTTGACAAGGCTACCTTGGGGCACAGAGCTGATTTTGTTATAAGAATCAATAAAACCATTGGAAACTGACAGTATTTCTTCTTTGATCAGCTCCACCATTTTCAATATAAGTGCTAGATGAGATAAAAGCGCCTATTGCAGATTCCACAGCATTCACAAAAGCATTTTTGATGGCTTCCTCTTCGCTGCTGCCATAGCCAGAGACGACAACAGTTGTTGTTTGCTGCGCATAGGCCATGATGCTGAATAAAAGCATAAATGCTACAATAAGTGGTTTCATTTGACTTCCTTATTTGCTACAGTCAGGAGAACCATTGAGTTCAGCGCTAGTCAATTGCCTACCATTCGCACATTTGCCACTTATAGCTTTATCTTCTTTGTATATTATGGTCCATGCTATATTGTTGTCGTCAGTATGATCATATATATTTTCTGCCCCATCCTGTTTGCCATTTTGATACATGGTTGTAGAGACCAATATCCCGTTATCCTCAATCTTTACTTCCCCATGCATCAAACCATTTTTTAATGGTGTCTCACCTGACCAACCACTTTCGTCTTCATACCAGCAGAATGTGCCATTCATCGGCTTGCCATCATAGAAATAAACGTTCTCATTGATCTCAACTTTGCTATTGTCAAAGTCATCACAAGCATACACAACTCCAGAAAAAACAAACAGAAACAATGTACTACTCAAAATCAGTTTCATTGTATTATTCCCCTTCAAACTTTAGTATACTCAGCCACAAAGCCTTACGAGCTTTTAAATAAAGCTAGTTCTTTAGACTATAGACTATTACAT
>JAITWL010000280.1 GCA_031285285.1 Deferribacteraceae bacterium
CCGATCTCTGTACAAAAATATGGCAATAAATATGCGTTCAAACATTTTGAGGAAGGCAAAAATTTTAATATTGAAGATGAGGAGGCATACAATTGAGTTGGTTTAGTAATTTAGCTAAAACTTATGACAATGTTGCTGATATTGTTGGTGTGCCAAATGCTGATGGCGTTGCATTGCTACCGCCAGAGCATATGGTTGCAAAAACTGATATATGTGTCGTGATAGACGATGAAGGTAATTTTCGTGATGCAAGAGCAGCAAAAGAAGATGTATTGAATATTATTGCGCCATGTACAGAAGATTCTGCCTCAAGGACAAGTGCTGCTGTGCCACATCCATTGCATGATCAGATTGGCTACCTTGCATCAAATGAAAAGAAGCGGGCTGCCTATCTTGCGCAGATAGCAAAGTGGAGCATTTTTCATCCAAAGGTTGAAGCAGTATATAAGTATGTATTAAATAATAGCCTTATTCAAGATTTGCAAGCACTAGAGATAAAAGTAGATGATAAACTATTTATAAGGTTTTCTGTGGAAATCCAAGGCGATAACAAGCCTAATTTATGGCAAGATTCGTCAGTTGCTGATGCATGGCAACAATATTGCGAGCAACAGCAATCTGAAGAGGAGGCCTTGTGTTATGTGACAGGTAGCAAAGACATTATTCGCACTAAGCATCCAAAGGGTGTTAATCCATCAGTAAATGGAGCGAAGCTTATAAGCTGCAATGATGAATCGAATTATACATACAGAGGACGCTTTACAAAAGCTTGGCAGGCAAATGCTATTGGCAACAAAGCAAGCCATAAAGCACATGCAATGTTGAAATATCTCATTGCAACACAGGGCTATAAGTGTGACTCACAGGCGATTGTTGCATGGGCACTAGATGATGCTAAAGTTTTGCCTGAAATGTTTGAAAACTCACTTGATTTATATGGGCATACGGTCAAAACAGAACGAGATGAGCTGATTGAAGCTCAAGGCAATTTGGAGCAAAACTATGCAAAACAGTTAAGTGCAGCACTTCGAGGCATGGGGCGTGCAGAAAGGCTTAAAGATACCTCAAAGCATGTGGCGGTCATTGCAACAGATGCAGCAACCACAGGTCGAATGGGTATAACTTTCTATCAAGATTTGTTAGAAAATGAGTATATTGAGAGGATTGTTAATTGGCATGAGACTTGTTGTTGGCACTTTAGCAGCAAAGGGAAAAACTATGTGTCAGCCCCAAGTGTAGATAGGATCATTGCTGCTGTATACGGAGAGCCAAAAGGCGAAGGCTATCTTAAGATCAAAAAGCAAGCACGTGAGAGAATGCTACATTTCATCATAAATGGCGAACAATTTGACAGAACGTGGCTTAATGCTACCGTAAATAGAGTATCCAACCCATTTTCGTATGACAAGCAAGATGGTGGTTGGGATATGCACAAATGGGCAGCAATGTTGAATGTAGCCTGCGCTATTGTAAGAAAATATTATTTTGATAGGAAGGAGGGATTCACTTTGGAACTAGACAAAATGTGTGATGATCGCAGCTATTTGTATGGCAGATTGCTAGGTTTTGCGGACAAGATAGAGAGTCTTGCTCGTTGGGTACAGAATGGTAAAGATGATACTGACAAGCGTCCTACCAACGCTGTGCGGTATATGTCTGCTTTTGCGGCAAAGCCTTTTCGTACATGGAAATTAATAGTGGATCAATTAAATCCATATATTCAAAAACTACAAAGCAGAGGCTGGTATCAGCTTCAAATGGATGAAATTAAGTCACTTTTTAAAAACATTGATGAATACGCAAGTGACAAACCTTTGGATGGCAAATATCTGATGGGATATTCGCTACAGCGCAGAGAGTTCATAAAAGATAATAAAGATAGTGAGGAAACGAAAAATGTTTAGCAAAAAAATTGACTTTGCAATAATTATTAGTGTTACAAATGCTAATCCGAATGGAGACCCTCTGAATGGTAATCGCCCACGTATAAATTATGATGGGTATGGAGAAATGACAGATGTATGTCTGAAGCGCAAAATCAGAAATAGGCTTATGGATGATGGGGAGGCAATATTAGTGCAATCAGATGACTATCGCAAAGATGAGCATCGCAGCATCAAGGCACGTTATGATGCAAATGATGAGATTCAAAAGATTGCTAAAGATAAAGATGGAGAGAAAAAAGCAAAAATAGCATGTGAGCAATGGTTGGATGTTAGAGCATTCGGGCAAGTATTGGCGGGTGTTGACGATGCAAGCGCATCCATTGCTATTCGTGGTCCTGTAAGCTTGCAAAGTGCCTTTAGCATAGAACCTGTTGATATAACTAGCTCACAAATTACTAAAAGTGTAAACCTTGTAACAAATCCTAAAGATCCATCCAAAAAATCTGGCGACACTATGGGCATGAAACACCGAGTAGACAAGGGTATCTATGTTTCTTATGGCAGCATAAATCGCCAGCTTGCTGAGAAGACGGGATTTTCAGATGCTGATGCAGAAAAATTAAAGCAAGCAATATTAAAAATGTTTGAAAATGATGAGTCTTCGGCTCGTCCTGCTGGTAGCATGGAAGTGCTGAAGTTAATTTGGTGGACACACAGCAACCAAACACTATCATCAGCCAAGGTGCATCGCAGTCTCACTGTGAATGCAGATGGCACATATACATTGGCAGAGCTTGCAGGAATGAATAAGCCAGAGGAACTTGATGGGCAGTGATCTTGTGATGCTCTCCGCTATCCAGCATTACACCTTCTGCCCGCGGCAGTGTGCGTTGATCCACGTTGATCACATCTGGTTAGACAACGCTCTTACTGCCGCTGGTAATATTTTGCATGAGAAGGCTGATTCTGGAGTGCCAGAGAGCCGCCCCGGCATACGCATTGAGCGTGGCGTGGCGGTTTCGTCGGCTATCTATGGCTTGGTTGGTAAGCTTGATGTGCTGGAGTATCATAGCGATACAGATGAGCTGATACCTGTGGAATATAAGAAGGGCAAGCCCAAGAAGGATTTATCTGATAAAGTGCAGCTTTGCGCTCAGGCGTTGTGCCTAGAAGAGATGACAGGCAAGGCTGTGCGCAATGGTGCCTTTTGGTATTGGGGCACTCGCAGGCGTTTAGAGGTTGTTATTGATGATAGGCTCAGGCAGACCACTATCGACACTGTCATAGTCATTAGGAAACTTTTGGATGAGGGTGTTATGCCGCCTGCTAAATATGGAGCAAAATGCAAAAGCTGCTCTCTGCTGGATTTATGCTCGCCTAATATTGAAAGTAGCCGTGTGGATAGCTATGTGCAGTCATTATATGGAGGTAAATTATAAAAAAGCTTTTAAATTGCTTATATATTAGCCGTCAGGGGAGCTATGTCCGCAAGGAGCGTGAAACAATTGTTGTGGAGCATGAGCGTGAAAAAGTGTTGCAAGTACCAATCCATGCGCTTTCTGGCATCTTTTGCTTTGGCAATGTGCTTGTATCTCCATTTGTCTACGAGCTATGCAGCGAAAGTGGCGCATCGCTGTGCTTTTTCACGGAATACGGTCGCTTTATCGGTCGTATGCAAGGCAGAATGAGTGGCAATATTCTGCTAAGGCGTAAACAATATGAGCAGTCACGAGACAATCCTGTTGGCATAGCGGCCAATATTGTTGCAGCCAAGCTCAATGCTTCTCGCAAGGTGCTATTGCGACAGTTGCGCACAGGGGATAATGAGATTATTGCTCAGCATGTCAATGTGATGAAATCATACTTGGATAAGCTAAAAACTGTGGATAATCTGGAGACTGTGCGTGGCATAGAGGGCGAAGCTGCGGCAAGATATTTTTCTGTGTTTAATGAGCTGATCACCAACAAAGATTTTGCATTTAATGGTCGCAGCCGCAGACCGCCGCTAGATCCTGTGAATGCAATGCTATCGTTTATGTATGCGATTGTGGGCAAGGATATTTCTGCTGCATTAGAAGGCGTTGGACTTGATCCTCAGGC
>JAITWL010000283.1 GCA_031285285.1 Deferribacteraceae bacterium
GTCTCCACACTGGATTTATTCTGGATTGCGGCTCAAGGCCGCAATGACGTGTGCTGTCACCTGAGCGAAGCGAATGGGTCTTGGCATTCGAGGCCTTGTTTCGTGACAAGTCTAATGACATTTGAACATTTTATGATTATGAAAAAAAAATGGGGTACTGTGAGTTTTACTCAATCGCTGCCATAACATCATCCACGGCAATTTTTATCATACAATCAAAGTGTTTCTTTGGGCAGCTGCTGCGCCCATGCACATGGCAGGGTCGGCAAGGCACATCATCCCTCTCCACCACCTTGCAATGTGCAAATGATGGATAGAAGCCCAGCTCCTTCGTTGTGCTACCGAATACTGCTACTAGCGGCACATTAAGCGCTATAGCCGCATGCATCGGGCCAGAATCGGTGCTAACCACTAGCTCTGCATCAGCCATATAGCGAAACATATCAGCGATAGTGGGCGTATCCACTCGCTCTACACCAGCTATCGCTGGGAAATCGCCCTTACCAATTAGCTTCACCTGCCAGCCTTCTTGCACAAGCCTTGTTGCTAGCTCGGGAAAATGCGGCCAAGTCTTGGTAAATTTGCTGGCAAAAGGATGAAGGATTAGCTTTTTTGGCTGTGGTATGCTGGCATTTGCTATGGCTGGCCGCAACTCCTCAAAAAGTGGCAGTGGCAGACCAAGCGCGGGAAACACCGCCTCCGCATAGCGAAGCACCACATGCTTATTAAGCTGCTGCTTGCAGAGACGCAGCCAAACATATAGCCTGCGAGCGATACCTGATTTTTTATATACAAAAGCCTTGCCTTGAAGCGCTTTGCGTGCGACACCTGAGCGCGGATTATCATGCAGATCAAAGATGAAATCATAAGCTGGCAGGCTAGACAAGAAAGCTCGATACTGCGATAGTGGCACACCCTTATCCACAGTATGCACCTGCGATACAGCGGGGCAGAGCCGATAAACATCTGCAAAAGCCGAAAAGCTGAGCACATCAATCGTGGCATCTGGCAGCGCCTCATGCAGATGTTTGAGTATACCAGTGCTTAATATAACATCGCCTAGCGAGCTAAAACGGATAAATAACAATCTCATAGCGGGATTCCATGTTGTGTTAATGCATTCTAAAAAATTTACTTTTGGATTTGTCTAAATCTTTATTAGAAGTATTTTACCTCAACTGGTCTAAATTTACCAGCTATAATCTGTAGCTTTAGGGCGACCGACTTGGCCGCCCCGCTTTTCAAAATAATCTTTACCGAATATTGCGCCGCAGCACTTTTCCGCAGCCTGTATTAACAAAGCTATCGTGATCATTTGCCAATTGCCCATTCACAAACACATAGCGAAAGCCTGTTGCCAGCTTTGCTGGCTCGATATAGTCTGCATTGCAGCGGATATCTGCAAGATCAAATACTGCCACATCCGCATCAAAGCCTTCTTTGATCAAGCCTTTGCCTGCTATTTTCATGATTTCGGCAGGCTTGCCAGTGAATTTATACACTGCTTGTTCTATCGTGAGCACAGATTTTTCCTTCACATACTGCTGCAAAATCTTAGGGAAAGTGCCATACTGCCGTGGGTGCGGCTTGCCGCCATCAGGATAGATTGAGTCTGAGATAATGCAGCTATGTGGATAGCGCAGAATCGTCTCTATATCCTCATCACATACTATGAAATTGACCATTGACACATCGAAATTTTCATCTGCCAGCAGGTCAAAAGCGGCTTCATATGGATCTTTGCCCTGCATCTGAGCAATTTCTGTCATGCGCTTGCCGACATATTTTTGACCTGCTTCAGTCTGCACGCTTGTCACCATGATATTTTCCCAGCCTATCAGATAGAGCTGGTTTTCAAAATATGTTTGCGGTTTCTCAAGTATTGCGCGACATTCTGCCCGCTTCTGTGGGTCGCGTAGGCGCTCAGTAGTCTTTGCAAGGCCACCTTCGAGCAGCTCTGGCGGTAGCACCTGCACAAGCTGTGTGCTGCCAGCCGTCCAAGGATACACATCGCAAGTGATTCGCATGCCTGCTGCTCTTTCAGCATCAAGCAACGCTATCGCCTCTTGCAGCTTGCCGCCCCAATTGAGCTTGCCAACTGATTTGAAGTGGCTCACGTGTAGCGGCACATTCAGCGCCTTGGCTATCTGTATCACTTCTTTTAATGAAGATAAGAGCAGGTCGCCCTCACCGCGAATATGGGTCACTATTGGTATATCGCCGCCACGGATAGGCTCTAGCGCCTCTATAAAGCCTTCTACATCATACATATTCTCAGGCACATAGACTATCCCCATTGATAGACCAAATGCGCCATTATCTATTGCATCTTTCAAATATTTGTGCACAATCGCAAGTTCGCTTGCTGATAGACGCTTGCCAGCCTCAAAGCCTTTGGCAGCTGCACGCAGAGTGCCATTGCCTATATGCATACCAAAATTGAGCGGTAGCCGCGTTTTGCCAACTTCTGTAAGATAGCTGGAGAAGCTGTCGAACTGGATTCCATCTGGCAAACGCCCCATGATAGGCTTGAGATAGCGTAGGATATCCTCGCGCTGATTAGCAGGACAGGGCACTATGCTCAGGCCACAATTACCATTGATAGTGGTGGTGATCCCTTGCCGCAGTTGGATTTCACCAAAGCCCTCACGAAATACAAATGCATCGCTATGGCGGTGTATATCAATAAATCCTGGCGTAAGGTAAGCACCAGCAGCATCATACACTGTCTTAGCTTCATCTTTTATGCCCTGCGCCACTGCCTTGATGAGGCCATCTTGTATCGCAACATCTCCTGCAAAAGGCGCAGCGCCCGAGCCATCAACGATCATAGCATTCTTGATAAGAATATCATACATAGCGGATCCCCCTTATTTTTTTACTAGATTTCTTAAATATTAACGTATGCACTAGATAAAATCAATGAATATTTTAATTGTATGACAAAAAGTTTGAAATATTTTTATTGGATTGCCATGCTACACTCGCAATGACTGTTACTATGATATTTAATTTTGCTTGACAGTCTGCTTGTTTATTCTTTATAATTAATTCAATTAAATTTTTAAATTTCAAAGAATAGTGTAAATGATATACAACAAAGCTAAAGAGTTGACGATAATGCAACTCTATGATAATAGACATGTAGTAAATTGTTTTGTAATTTTAGGAGGACTATAATGAGAAAACTGTTAGTTTTTGTCTTTGTTTCGCTCTTTGCGTTGATTGGCGTCATTGGCTGTCAGGAAGGCGGCTCTAATGCTGCGGCAACACAGGAAAAATCACATCTGCAACAAATCCTTGAAAGGGGAAAAATCGTTGTGGGCATCACCCTTACTTTCCCGCCATTTGGCATGCAGAATGCTCAGGGCGAGCCAGAGGGCTATGAAGTAGATCTGGCAAAAGCCTTGGCTGATAGCCTTGGGGTTGAGCTGGAGATCGTGGATGTTGTTGGCGAGGCTCGCATTCCTAGCCTTGAGACAGACAAAATTGATGTCATGCTGGGCAACTTCACCCGCACATTGACAAGGGCGCAGAAAATTGATTTCACCGACACCTACATAGTTGCAGCGCAGAGGATGATTGTTCAGAAAGGCTCTTCTATCAAAACTGTGCAAGATTTGGCTGGCAAAAAAGTCGTGGTGCTGAGAGGCTCAACCAATGCGGAAGTCATGAAAAGCCTAGGCATTGATGCTGAAATCACTTATTTGGCAACAGGCGCAGAGGGTGTGTTGGCTGTTAAAAACGGGCAAAATGACGCATTTGTAGAGGATTCAAACTTTCTAGCATATCAGGCTAAAATGAATCCTGAGCTTGAGGTTGTTGGCGATGCGCTGTCGCTCAAAGAATACCAAGGCTTTGGCATCAAAAAAGGCGATCAGCAATGGCTGAACTACTTGAATCTTTTCCTTTTTGATGTGAACTATATAAGTGGTGTGAATGATGAGCTTTATATGAAATGGTTTGGTACTAACCACCCATTCCCACGTAACCCTGAATACTAGTATGTTGTATGGGCGGCCGACTTGGTCGCCCGTATTCCACATTGGATTAATGCGGGCGAGCGGGTCGCTCGCCCCTACAGGCAGACCCCGCCCCTTGCTATATTAAGGTGGTTTTTATGTTTTTAGACTGGAGCATTCCCTTAAAAAATTTCGGTTTACTGGCCACAGGCGCGGGATTCACTCTTGTGCTCACAATCATTTGTTTTCTGCTGTCGATGGCGACAGGCGTTTTATTTGGCATTGGCAGATCGGTGAGTAATAACAAGCCCTTATACTTCCTACTGACAGCTTATATTGAAGCTATACGCAACACGCCAGTTCTCGTTCAGATATTTCTTATCTATAGAGGGCTTCCCCAGCTTGGAATCTATCTGAGCCCTATCGCTGCGGGGATTATAGCAATGGTGGTGAATAACACAGCATATATTGCAGAGATTATGCGCTCTGGCATCAATTCTGTCTATAAAGGGCAGTGGGAAGCGGCCAAATCAATAGGGCTGACAACCGCCGACACAATGATATCTGTGATATTGCCGCAAGCGCTACGCAATGTTTTCCCTGCGCTTGTCAATCAATTCATTTTGATCCTATTTGGCACAAGCTTGCTATCAGCAATAGACGTGCGCGAGCTGACACAAGTGGCCTATATCCTGAATTCTGAAACTTTCAGAACGATGGAAATCTTCCTATTTGTTATGGTAATATATTATGTGCTCTCGCTTATTTGCACAACTATACTAGGCTGGGTTAATAAGAAATTTTTCCCTGCGATACATGGATAGGGGGTGACACATGGGCTTTGAAAATATCTTTGAATATCGCACTCTCTTAATAAATGGCTTTTTAGTCACATTAAAGCTATCTGTGATTGCTATTGTGGCTGGCACGCTTCTTGGCCTTGTTGCGGGTGTAATGCGCACAAGCAAGAATAAGCTTATCGCTATACCTACAAAAATTTATGTTGAAATCTTTCGGGGCACGCCTCTATTGAT
>JAITWL010000031.1 GCA_031285285.1 Deferribacteraceae bacterium
GCGAGGCTCTGCGAAGCAATCCAGACCTCAGGATAGCTGTCGGCCAAAGGCCGTCATAATCATGAAGCCTAGATTGCCACGTCGAAGACTCCTCGCAATGACGAAATAACGTTAAATGCTACATGAACAGCGTTCCTGTAGCTTTAATCAAAAAAGAACGGAATGACCCTGAAAAATTGCAAAAATTGCAAAAATTGCCTTTTTATTTGACAAAGGCGGAAAACTAATTTACTATACGCAAGTAATTACGCCCCTTGCAAAAAAACCCCCCACAATATGGGGAGTGTCAATCCATGGGGCATTTTTTGTTTATGGTGTTTATTATGGAAAAAGTAGCTATATTGGTAGATGGCGGTTTTTACAGGCGCAGAATGATTTCTGTAAATGGTTACATGCCAGCGATAGAGTTTGCCAATCAGTTATTTACTTATTGTTGCTTTCATTTGAAAGAAGTCATAAATGGTCAAGATCGATTTTGGGATTTATATCGGATTTTTTATTATGATTGTCCTCCATTAGCCAAAAAAGTTTATCATCCATTGCTTAAAAGCTCTATAGATCTATCAAAAACAGATGATTATAAATGGATGAATGAATTTTTAGCTGAACTAAAAAAGAAACGCAAAACGGCGTTGCGCCTAGGTAACCTGCTAGAAGATGAGATTACATACACGCTAAAGAAAGATGTGATTAAAAAGCTAATTAATGGAACTTTAGATATTATAAGTCTAACACAAAAGGATTTTGTACTAGACACTATCCAAAAAGGTGTTGATATGAAGATTGGTATAGACATAGCAACACTTGCACATAAAAAACTTGTTAATAAAATTATTCTTATTTCTGGAGATAGCGATTTTGCACCAGCTGCAAAGCTTGCTAGAATCGAAGGCATTGACTTTATACTAGACCCACTCTGGGCAAAAATCAAACCAGATCTATATGAGCATATTGATGGACTTGCCTCAAAAATGAAAAAACCTGATTGAAATTGAATTTTTAATTGGCTTTCTGACCTTCTTTATGACTATGCTATATAACAGTCTATATTAATGGTGCTAGGTCTTTCGGAGGGCTATCAGTGAAAACACTCAAGATTAAAACCTGTACATTAGGCGAAGCCCGCATGCTTAATTCTGGCGCTACGCCTAAGATTATCACAAGCATCATGGCTGCTGATGAAGCAAGCTTGATAAAAGAGGCTGAATCATATCTTGGGCTTGATTTTGACATATTAGAATGGCGAGCCGATTATTTCACTAGCGCTGTGCCCGCAAGCTTAATTATTGATATCGAGAAAGCAGCCGCAGCTTTGCGAGCTATTATCGATAAGCCGCTGTTATTCACCTTTCGCACAGAGGCAGAGGGCGGAGCACAGAGCATATCAGCTGAGGATTATATCACATTGAACAAGGCTATTGTGGCCTCTGGCAATGTAGATATGATAGATATAGAGCTAGGCTGCGAAGCCCGCATGCTTGACTCAAGTGACACTATAAAAGACTTTATAGCATATGCCCATGACTTTTGGGTGATGGTAGTTGTATCAAATCATGATTTTCACAAGACCCCAAGCAAGGCGGAAATCATCCGCCGCTTAGAAAAGATGCAAGCTCTTGGCGCAGATATCCCTAAGATTGCTGTGATGCCAGAATCTGCAGATGATGTGCTGACGCTGCTAGCTGCCACGGCTGAGTGGTATAAAGTAGCCATACAGCCATTTATCACTATATCAATGTCGCAGCTAGGCGCTATCAGCCGCCTAGCCACATTTGGATCTTGCGCTACATTTGGCGCCGCAACAAAGTCCTCTGCGCCTGGGCAGTTGGCTGTGAATGAGCTACGGGCAATGCTTGCCAACCTTTCCTAGTTTGCCAAAAATCGCTTAATCTCCGCCGTCTGGCTATCAAATTCCAGCAAAAATGCGTCGTGGCCAAAGTCTGAGTGTAGCTGCACCCACTCTGGCTTGTTGCCTGCCTCTGTCATTATCTTCACTAGCTCTTCTGTCTGATAGGGTGGGAAGAGAAAATCAGAATCGAAGGTGATAAATAGTGTGCGGGCGCTGATTCTTGAGACAGCCTCAGTGTAAGAGCTATATCCATAGGTCAAATCAAAGATATCCATCGCTTTTAGTAGATATAGATAGGCGTTTGCATCGAAGCGCTCTGTGAATTTATAGCCATTATGCCGCAGATAATTTTCCACCTCAAAGAAGCCACCAAAATCATAGATGCCCTCAAATGTGGCATAGCGCCTACCAAATTTTTTATGAAAGGCTACATCTGATAGATAGGTGATATGCCCAGCCATGCGGCCTATAGCTAGGCCATCTTTGGGCGCTGTGCGGCCATAATAGTCGCCATTATTATAATTAGGGTCTTTGGTGATGGCAATACGCGCAATGGTATTGAAGGCGATCGCCATCGGTGTGATTCGGCCTGATGTGGATATGGGAATGATGCGCTCCACCATCTCAGGATAGGTGACAGCCCATTCCAGCACCTGCATACCCCCAAGCGAGCCGCCAGCAGCGGCATAAAGCTTTGATATGCCTAAGTAGTCCAAGAGTCGCTTCTGAGCCTTGATCATGTCTTTCACTGTCACTACGGGGAATTTGCGCCCATAGTGCTTGCCTGTGAATGGATCGATGCTGGCTGGCCCTGTGCTGCCATAGCAGCTACCAAGGATATTGGATGAAATCACATAGAATTTATCGGTGTCAAAGGCTTTGCCAGCGCCTATCATATCATTCCACCAACCGACATTTTGATTTTCATCATCTTTGCTATATGTGCCAGCAGCATTCGCACTGCCAGTGAGCGCATGGCAGATGAGGATAGCATTTGTCTTGGCCTCATTGAGCGTGCCATAGGTCTCATAAGCCACTGTCACAGGCGAAAGCATACGGCCGCTTTCGAGGAAAAGCTCTTCTTTGAAGGAGATTTGTTTGGTTTTAGTTTTCATGTTTAGTTACTCATTTTGCAAGCTCTTTGAATGCTGCACTATGGCGAGTTACAATAGCTTCAGAAGCTGCGCGTACCACTTTTTCTCTTATTCCATAGCAAAAGTTAATATTTATAAGCTGATCATAATTTTCTCTAAAAAAATCCAAAAAATAAGATAATATTTCTATTACATTTTTATGTTTGATATTTCTTTCCTTATCCATTATGAAAGAAATCCAATCAATTCCAAAACACTCATTTTTTGCAATAAATCTAATGCCTACATCTGGGGTGTCATACCTACCACTATAAACATCAACTCTTATTATTTTATTTGTTAAATCAAAGCCATATTCATTATACATTCCAAATGTATATCCTTTGTCATATAAGAATTGTATTTTCACTTGTAATTCCTGCTTCTCTTCATCAGTCATAGTAGGCATGTCGAATTCCTTCATAAAAAATATCTTATCCTTCGTTATTAGGCTCGTAGGGAGAGCTCTCCCGCATTAGTCCAGAGGAATTATTGCGGCTTTGCCGCAACGGGCGACTGAGTCGGTCGCCTACAAAGGCGAAGCAAGACGGGGTAGTGATCCACAGCTTTTAGCCATTGGTAATAGCTATGCATATGAGCATTACAAATTATGGCTACGGTTTATATTGTAATGCTTGCACGCATAATCATAGCGATGGTTTAAGGCTAAGGAGCCACTACCCCGCCCTGCGGGCACCCCTTCTCCGCCGAAGGGGACTTTTGCCCATATGCACTAACCTAGGCTGTATCAAGCCTGTAGAAGCGGGTTTACCTCTCTGTCATTGCGAGGCTCTGCGAAGCAATCTAGGATTCAGGATTATGTGGCCTCT
>JAITWL010000312.1 GCA_031285285.1 Deferribacteraceae bacterium
AGCCTTGATGAGGTTATACTTCCGGCCTGTATTTACTGAATAAAAATATAGCGCACCACCATGATATAAGGGATGCACAGGCACAACATACGGCGCAGAGGACGGATCATGGATTGCCAGCTGCATGATGCTGGCCTGTCTTAGATAGAAGCTTAATTTATTCATAAAGATTTAGCTCTTTCTGGCGCTTCTTAGTGAGCGAAGCAAAGATTAGCTCATAAGAATGTCGCATAAGCTCCTTCATCAGCTCTTCATCGAGGGTATTTTCTATAGTGATAGTGTTCCAATGAGTTTTATTGAGGTGATAGCCCGCTGTCACCTCCTTGAAGGCAGCGCGCAGCTCGATTGAGCGCTCAGGCTTGCATTTCAGCGACACAGCCGCCACAGGCTCATTATGCGTCATCAACGCAAAAAATTTAGCATCAAGCTTATATAGAAAGCACTCCCAATCTTCTTTGTATATGCACTCAGCATGCGGAAGGCTCAGCAAGTAGTCGTGTATCTCTTCGCGGCTTAACATAGGTATTTTTTGCTCCGAACTATGCATGATAGTATTGACTTTATATGGCGCATTATAAGCAAAAATATGGCAAACCACAAGCGATTTTAATATTCTGTAGTTTAAGTTTATATATCCCATATAGATATAGCATTAGCATTTTCTGTCAGTGGCCGCGCTTTATCTGTCATGCAGATAATCGTCCCATAGCCTGTGTTAGATGATTCTGCTAGCTTTTCAAATGCTTGTATATCCGCTTTTCGTGGATTAGCCGTTTTCTTTATCTCAATAGGATGCAGCAGCCCATCTTGCTCTATCAGCAGGTCAATTTCTGTTTGGGCATTATCTCTATAAAAATAGAATGCGGGATACTTGCCATTATGATAATGGGATTTGATTATCTCCATGATCACAAAGGTTTCAAATATTGCCCCACTCATCGCGCCTTTTTCAAGAGATTCTGGGCTATTCCATGAGCACAGATAGCTGCATAGCCCTGTATCAGTAAAATATAGCTTAGGCTTTTTTATAAGCCTTTTGCTGATATTTTTGTAATAAGGCTTTAGTAAGTAAACGATACCTGAGCTTTCCAAGATCGATAGCCATGCTTTGGCTGTATTGGGCGCGATATCTACATTCCGAGCAATATCGGTAATATTTAGCTCCTGAGCTGTTCGAGCAGCTACAACACTAAGGAATTTAATAAAATCGGCTTCATTTGACACATTTGCAATCTGGCGTACATCACGCTCAATATAGGTTTTAATATAAGATGAGTAAAAATTTGACCACACATCAATATCTTTTGAAGCCATCTCAGGAAAAGAGCCTCTCCAGATGATTTCATACGTTTCTTTTAGCTCACGTTTTTTCAATATGGCAGGTGGCTTGGGCAATGGGATAAATGGCTTCTGCTGCCGCCCTAAGCCTTCGCGCTCATAAATCGAATAGCCAAGCAGCTCTAAAATGACAACACGCCCTGCAAGGCTCTCTGTCACGCCTTTCATAAGCTGAAATTGCTGAGAGCCAGTCATCCATACAAGCCCATAGCTATGGGCATTATCAGCTAACATCTTAATATGGGAGAATAGCTCAGGTGCATACTGAATCTCATCAATCAAAACGGGCGCAGGATATGTCTGAAAAAAGAACTCTGGCTCATCCTTTGCCATGACAAGGTCTTTTGCATTATCCAGTGTGACATAAACACGGCCATCGCTAGAAAGTTGCCTTAGTATGGTAGTCTTGCCTACTTGCCTCATGCCTGTGATCAAAAGAACCTTGAAGTTGTCAGAAAGCTTCAGTATGGTATCTTTTAGCGTCCGCTCCATATAAGTCATAACTTCCTCCTAAAATGCAATCACATTGCATTTTGGCAGAAAACTAGCCTTGTGTCACGTATTTTTATCCATCCTATATTTTTTTGTTATTTTTGTTATTGTTGATTTTTCAAAAAAAATACAATAGCATGATTCATAGAAAAATAACCCTATAGGAGTGTCCATCATGAGTGATTTTTCATTTGCCGACATTGAAGCCGCGCATAAGCGTATTGCTAGCGCAAGCCACCGCACGCCAGTGCTCAGCTCATCCATACTCAATGAGCGCACAGGCGCCGAGCTATTTTTTAAGTGTGAAAACTTTCAACGCATGGGTGCGTTCAAGTTTCGCGGAGCATACAATGCACTCAGCCAATTCACCCCAGAGCAGCGCGCAAAAGGCGTTGTCACATTCTCATCGGGCAACCATGCTCAGGCTATCGCGCTATCAGCAAAGCTCCTAGGCATCAGAGCTGTGATCATCATGCCGCAGGATGCTCCAGAAATCAAGGCGACCGCCACCAAGAGCTATGGCGCAGAAATAATCTTCTACGATCGCTATAAGGAAGACCGCGAAGCCATAGGCCGCGAATTATCTGAAAAACAAGGGCTGACGCTTATCCCGCCCTACGATCACCCGCATGTGATGGCTGGACAAGGCACAGCAGCTAAAGAGCTTATTGAAGAAGTGGGCGCTTTAGATATGCTATTTGTACCGCTTGGCGGAGGCGGCTTGCTATCAGGCTGCGCCACAGCTGCTAAAGCGCTCGCGCCCAAGTGCAGCATATATGGAGTGGAGCCAGAAGCTGGCAACGATGGCCAGCAAAGCTTTAAGGCTGGCAAGGTAATCCGCATCGACACGCCCAAAACCATCGCCGATGGCGCCCAGACCCAATACCTAGGTGCGCATACATTCCCAGTGATCCAGAAGAATGTGGCCAATATATTAACAGTGAGCGATGCAGAGCT
>JAITWL010000331.1 GCA_031285285.1 Deferribacteraceae bacterium
GAGCCCGCAATGACGCAACTTTTTCGTTTCATGACAAGAATAACAACATTTTATTTTACATTGCATTAACTATATGATAGATATGGCAGTTCATAGAAAAATAGCATTATGGAGGAAGATTATGCTAAGAAAAATGTGGAGATATTGCCTTGCTGTTTTGATGATTGTGCTTTTTACTGCATGTGCAAACAAGCTTGTTGTAGGCACATTCAATATTGATGTTAAAGCTCCTAACAACCTAGTAAGCGATCAGCGTGAGCTATTAGCAGCACATGGAGTAGAAATATTTGGCATACAAGAAGTGGATGTAAATCTACCTCGTTATGATCAAGCAGTGTACGATCCCTTTACAGATTTTGTTGTAAGTACTTATAAAGACGGCTATTTTGGTATGTCTATTGCTAAGAAAGGCGAGGGCGGCTATGGTAATGGTGTTGTGTCGGCATTTGCACTGCAAGAAAAGTCTGTGACAGAGCTTTATGGCGCTGCGCAAGCTGATCAAGCTCTACAACAAGAAATCTATGCCACATATAAACTATGGGATATGAGCGATCCTGCTTTCAAAGCTGCTATGGATAAAATGTGGAGCAAAGAAGGCGCTATGGCGAAGGGCGGTATAGAACCACGCACATATTCTCGCGTTGTATTCGAAAAAGATGGCAAGAGAATAGCCTTCTATAGCACTCACCTTTCGGTCGAATCAGCCACTGTTCGCACTGAGCAGTTAAAAGAGTTAAAAATTGCGCTAGACAATGATCTTGTAGAATACAAAATTATGGTTGGCGATTTTAACACTGATAAAGGCACAAACGAATACGATATATTCACATCTGCTGGCTATAAGATAGCAAATGGCCATAATGACACATGGTATAACACTGTATCTAAAGATGAAAAAGCTCGCGTTGGCATGGGCATTGATGCAAATGTGCGCTACCTTGATAACATTATCGTATCTGCTAATATATCTATCAACTACGTGCAAATGATTAATACTACGCTCTCAGACCATAACCCACTGATAGCTGGCCTAACATTAAACTAATTTTTGTGAAAAAGCGCTGGGAACGGCGCTTTTATTTTTAAATTGCACAACAAAATTGTATTGCATGGATGCTTTTATATATGTATATTGCGGCTATGAAAAACGAGAATCAAACTACGAAGATCTACAATAGCCTCAAACAAATGATTATTAGCGGTGAATATCCTCCACTATCACCTTTGCATGAGATCAAGCTATCAGAACATTATGAAGCAAGCAGAAACACCGTTAAAAAAGCCTTGCTGATGCTAGAACGCGAAAATTTAGTCAGCATTGAGCTGAATAAAGGAGCAAGGGTAAAATCTGTCTCGCTTGAGGAAGCGAAGGAATTTTTGGAGCTTCGTGCAGCATTAGAGCGCTTTATTGCACAGAAGACAGTCTCCATCATATCAGATGATGATATCATAAAGATGAGAAGCATTCTCGACACCATGAAACAAAGCTTGCAAGAGCATAAGCTGCTGGAGTATTCGCAGAATAACCAACGCTTTCATATGGTTATTTATCAAGCCTGCCCTAATAAGCCTGCTGTGGAGATGACCACCAACATAAAATTGCAGATGTGCCGCTATGACACTAAAACAATTTTAGTGCCAGGGCGCGATGTCGACTCATTTGCTGAGCATGAAGCCATCTGGGAAGCCTTCCGCCTACGAGATAGCGACAAGGCGGCAACGCTGACAGAGCAGCATGTGCTCAATGTGAAAAGCATATTTGAAGAGCATTTTTCGTTGCTGTTTCTCTAGTCCCTTCTTGTAGAATGGGTTGCGAGGATCGCCATATGTCAATAGATAGCATTATCTTTCCTTATCTCAAAATTTGCCAGCCTGATAGTCAAGCAGGCTTCCGCTTTGGCATTGATTCGGTGATATTGGCACACTTTGCCTCATTGAAATCGCGCGATAAGGTCATTGATATAGGCAGCGGCTCGGGCGTGCTATCAGCGCTGCTTGTGCGCATGAAAGGTGCGCAGAATGTCACCGCTGTGGAGCTTCAGCCAGAGATGTATGCCTGCCTTGCTGAGACAGTGCGGCTAAATGCTTATGAAAACGTGATAACGCCTATCAATGCTGATATCCGCAAGTATAAACCAGAGCGTAGCCCGCAGGCTAAATTGTGTCGCTTTAGCTTAGCTATATGCAATCCGCCCTATCGCAAGGCAAGCACTGGCAAGACTAGCGCCAATCAAGTGTCGCAGACTGCTCGCTTTGATGATAGCCTGACATTAGAAGAGATTTTGCGATTTTGCCGCAGCTATGTCGATTATGGCGGCCGCTTCGCCTTCTGTGGTGATGCTGATCGCTTGGTGGATGGCTTATGTAGCTGTCGTGAAGCTGGTTTTGAGCCTAAACGCTTAGCCTTTCTATATCCTGATGCAGCAAAGCAGCCGCGAGTATACTTCCTTGAGTGTGTATATGGCGCAGGCGCTGAGCTGATAGTGGAAGCGCCTATTATCCAAAATTCGCCACAATATATAGATATACTGCAAGGACTGTGGCGATAGGCTTTAGCCACAATTGAGTACCTATAATTAGGCTATATACTTTTTAATATAAATGGCGTATAGTAACGGTGTGTTGTTTAATTTAACTAACGAGGTTATTTATGAAAAAGTT
>JAITWL010000026.1 GCA_031285285.1 Deferribacteraceae bacterium
TTGCGGCCTTGAGCCGCAATCCAGAATAAATCCAGTGGAGGCGTATTCCCCATTGGATTAATCCTAGATTGCGGGTCGAGCCCGCAATGACGCAACTTTTTCGTTTCATGACAAGTCTAATGACGTTCTTCGCGTTAAACCCGCTCATATAAGCCATATACAGCCTAGGTTAGTGCCTAGGGGGCATTACGCCCCAGTATCAAAAAGAATCCGCCCCCAGTGATACATTTGCCCTGGCATAATTATGCGAGGTATGGGATTTTCTGGAGCTTCTGTGATAAATGGCCTATATGCAGCGATAGCCAGCTCTGTGCAATAGTAGCTATTGCTTAGTTGCAGCCCTATCAAGCCTGAGTAGTCATAGGGTCTGCCAATCAGGGCACGGGCATTTTCCACAGCCAGCGGCGCAGTCTCCTCAGTGGACCACATTGGGCGAATAATCATCACCCTATGCTTCTTTGATAGAAATTCCACTAAATCTGTCGTATGGACGCCCTTGGAATCGGCCTCTATAACATTATCATTCTCTGCATCATATACAGCCGCATGGGATAGCGGCATATTGGTGGCTGTGGACACAAGATCATCTGGTATTGTCAGCCCGCGAGCAAGTATCCAGTCGCCATGTCTAGCAAGCTCCCGCACAATCGCGGCTGTGGCTTCGCCATCCACAGTCTGGTTGTTATCTGGTGCATATTTGACCGCTGCGCAAGCAGAACAAAGCAAGAGGATACAAATCAAAGTAATACGTTTCATAATTCACCTTGCGACATTATGCCTATATATTGGCATAAATCGCAAGAATAAATTCGAGGTAAATGACCTGATCCTATATTTTAAATCGTGATACTATTGATTTTAACATTTCTGCCTGCTGTTGCAAGTGCCCAACTGTTGCTGATACTTCGCCTATTGCATGCACACTTTCCTCAATGCCTGATGCCAGCCCGTGTGTGCTATCAGACATTTCGTTCATCATACCAAATTGGTTCGTCACTTCGCTTGAGATGCTATTGAGCGAATGGTGCACGTTTTCAGATGCTGATACTATCTGATGCATCTGTGAGCCTGTCTGTGTTATGCCCTCCATGCCTTGATCCACTGTGGCCACAGCTCTCGACATCTCGCTGGATGCATTGGCTGTGTCTTTCTGCAAGGTATTGATGATAGCTGCGATTTCATTAGTGGAGCTCTGTGTGCCCTCCGCGAGCTTGCGCACCTCATCCGCTACCACAGCGAATCCGCGGCCTGCATCTCCAGCGCGAGCTGCTTCGATAGCCGCATTCAGCGCCAGCAGGTTGGTTTGATCAGCGATGCTTGAGATCACATTCAGTATCTCGCCAATTTGCACAGAAGATTCTGCAAGCTCTTTGATAGTGCTAGAAAGTTCTGTGGTCTGCTCTTTGATAGATTCCATCGTTTGCATAACTGATTGCAGCTCAGTGTTGCCCACAGTCACAAAATCTTGCGCCTCAGTCATAGCCGACATGCCTTCTTGCACAGTGCCCACGATGCTTTGAGAAGTGTCATTCATCACACCCATATTAGAGGCGACTGATGATACTTGCTCTGATTGCTGATTAAATGTTGTGGATAGCTGATCCATAGTCGCTGCAAGCTGAGTGTTGCCTGAGGCTACATCTTCTGAAGCATTTTTCACCTCTTGCAGCATTGCTTGCAGATTGCCTATGAAGCTATTCATATCATCAGCAATTGCGCCTAGCTCATCCTTTGTTTTAATCGTTATGCGCCTCGTGAGATCCGCATCGCCGCTTGACAAGTCGCGTATACGATTCTTTAGCTCCACAATAGGGCGAAATAACACCTTCAAGAGCGTGAGCAGACCAACAACACTGATTACAAAGATTGCCAAGCTTATCACAATGCTTCTAAGCAATGCAGCATTGGCTTCATGCATCACAGCGACTTCATCAAGCCTAAAGCTTATATACCAATCCGCCTCATTGAGTTTTTGCTGGAAATACATCTTGGGCACGCCTTTATTTTCATATTCCAGAAAGTTTACAGTAGGGTCATTAAGCTGGGAAACTAGCGGCATAAGTCCTGCCTGCGCTTCTTCAATTGTCATCAATTGATCTTCTTTATCAGCTGGAGGAGTGGCGATAATGACTCGTTTAGAATCAAGTATGGTCAGGTTGCCGTCGCGCTGCTTCTCATCAAATGCGATTAGTATTGATTCCAAGCTGGCAAAATCTGTGAACATTGCAATCACACCTGCAAATCTGCCTGCTTTATCAAATATCGGTACACTAACGCCAAATTGCATCTTTTTTGCCACAGGGCTCATAAATGGCTCTGTAATATATGGCTGGCCTGTGCGTTTGGCCTCTGTGAACCATATCTGCTCATAATATCGATAGTCTGCTGGCCTTTCCATATCTGTCGGGGTTATGTATGTTTGCTGATCGTCAAGGGCAATCAAAAAATCATCATAGCCATAGGCTTTTTGGTAGCTAGCGAGTATTGGTCTGGTTGCTAGCGCGCTTTCTGCTGTGATTTCGCCAAAGGCAAGGGCTGCAGCCTGCCCATTATCTTTGAAATCTTTAATCCAAGCATCGGTCTCTGCCGCCACTGTGGCTATAGTCGCACTAAATGATAATTTGGCATCGTTAGACGCCTGCGTTTTCATGGATAGATAGTTGAATAATGTAAGTATAATAACACATGCTGATACCATAGCAGTCATTCCAATGATCAATCTGGCTCGAAATCCCATATTGCACCCCCAAAATGCCTTATATAATAGTAATAATATATTATATACACCTTTTGTATTAATTAAAAGGGCAAATTTTCAGGGTTGTTCTGTTTTTTGATTAAAGCTACAGAAATGCTGCTCTTGTTGCATTTAACGTTATTACGTCGTTGCGAGGAGTCTTCGACGTGGCAATCCAGAATTCATGATTATGACGGCCTATCCTGAGGTCTGGATTGCTTCGCAGAGCCTCGCAATGACGAAATGGGAACATTTTTATTGAGAACAGTAAAGCTCTATTTTTCTCCAAAGCCCCATTTGAGCGGTTTTGATGCATCTTGGCAGGCTTCGATGCACTCACCGCAATTATAGCAGAGCCTATCACCGCTTTCTTGCTTAGGATCGAGCTTCATAGGGCAGGCTTTGACGCAAGCGCCGCAATTGCTGCACTCTCCAGCATATTGCACCTGCAAGCTCTTGCTAGTCTTGAATAATGATAGGCAAGTGCCTGTGGGGCAGAGCACGCGGCAGGTGAAGCGGTAAGAGAAGCGCAGATCTATCACAAGAATCACCACGATGAAGAGCAGCTCCACGCTGAGCGCGGCTGTTTTCACCAATAGTAGCGCCTGAGTAGAAATCACGGCTGGTGGTGAGAAGAGATGCAGTATTGGCACGCCTGCAATCCCCACTAGCACAAAGAAGCCTATGAATACAGCATAACGCAGCAAGCGTACGCGAAAATTATTAGCTGTGGCTTTTGCTTTGTTTGATAGGATGCGTTTACGCAGGAAGGGCAGCCTTTCCGCAAGCTGCAAGATCAGTGTATATGGACAGGCCCAGCTGCACCAGACGCGCCCGAAGAAGAGCACCAGCAAAAGCGGTATCACAACTGACACCAGCAGCACGCCAGCAGCGCTCATGCCTGATAGCAGCGCCTGAAAGATCATCACAGGGTCTGCAATCCCTAATGAGCCTATATCCATCGAGATGAATGTGCCCTTGATGAAGTAAATCTCCAACAGATTTAATAGCGGGATAATGAACATGCCTATGAATACTGTGATTTGGATAATGCGCCTTGCGCGAGTTGCTTTCATTATGAATATTCCACAATTCCTTTATTTCTTTTGCACTATAGATGCTTTATCCTCGGTTGCAGAGCCACTGTGGTACGCATCTGCACTCTGCTGTCGCTCCGACGGGCAGAGCCCGCTCTGCTTACTCCGTGGCGCTCACAAACCCCTGCACTCAGGGGCTTTAAGGAATTACCATACTTTTTCATAGCTATTCCCAGCCTTCAATCTTAGTGTCTGTATTGAAATTAGCCTCAAAATTAAACTCATCTTCGCCAGATGAGAGCTTGCTTTTCTCATCTAAGAGCGTATCACCATGCAGCACCTCATCTGAGCTTGTATAATCCTTTTGCAGCCTATTGCGCAAGTGATATAGCCCTGCTCTATCCGCATCGCCCATGCCAGCAGGGATTATCTCCACCGAGCGTGGCTCAGTAGGGCAGCGCTCCACGCAGATTCCACAGCCTGTGCAAAGGTCTGTCACTATAGGCACAATGAAATCTTGCAAGATGATCGCGCTATCCTGCAATGGGCACACATTATGGCAGGTGTTACAATAAAGTGCTGTGCCATCAGTGTATCCGCGAGCTTCATCCCTCGCGTATATATAATTAAGACAGGTGTTTTCATCAATTTTAGCAAGCCCCATCCGTGGTTGCTCAGGCTGGGTAAAGCTTGGATCGAGTGCGCCAGTGGGGCATACCTGTGTGCAAAGCATACAGAGCTGGCAAGCCTTCTTATCTGCGTAGATATAAGGCGTGCCCACTTGCAAGCCGTCGGAAGCGTCTGCCCGCTCGATACAACGATATGGACACACTGCAATGCAGCGCCCGCAGCGGATGCAGCGCTCCATAAATTTATCTTCGGCTACAGCACCAGGCGGCCGCAGCCGATTTTTCTTGAAATCAGCCTTGAAAGGGTTGTTGTTGAGGAGATTGCGTAAGTTCATGATCTATATCTTCTTGCGAAATAGCTCGCTAGCAGGTGGCAGATTGCTTGCATCCTCTTCAAAGTAAAAGCTATGGTGCGAAATGCTGATAATATCGCTGCAAGCCTCTTGCAGCTGGGCGCACACATATTCCACGCCCTTCTCATCGCTGCTCTCAATGATCACCAGCGCGCGCCCTTCATCTACGCCATATATATCAACGGCTTCAGCGCTCTCAAGACAGCTCTTCACATTCGCCCAGCTTTGCGGCTGAAATTCTACAACACTCGTTGTTAGCATATTCTTCAACTCCTCCAATAATCCATCATACAAGAGATAGTTCAAGTCAACAAGCAGATATTTCTTACATTATCAAATCGGCATTGATGGAAGCGCAAGAGCCTTATCAAGCTTGCGATAATCCACTTCATATATCATGAATGGCCGCCCCTTAGGCGACGCTTGGACGCTCTGGACAACTTCTGCTCCGCCATACTCAGCTAGCTTAGCTAGGATACGGCTCGCGCTACGCGGCGTTATATTTAGATAATATGCAAGCTCTGCGCTTGAGAATCGGTTTGTATCCCGCTTCTCTTGCAGGTTGATCAGCTTCTGCAAATTAGCAGACGAAATGCCAAGCTTTCTGCTTACACGCTCTATGACTGCATCTGGTTCGCCAGCCACGGTCACCGCTTTGCCATGCTCAAGTGGGCCGATCTCCTCTTCAAACGCGTTCATAAGGTATGCTGAGTGCTGCGTATTACGCCTTGATTGCTGCAAGGCGCGCATTGCATTCTGCCGAGTCTGGATGGCATTGCGCCCTAGCCCCCAGCCGATGCAGACAGCCCCACCCAGCGTTGCGGCAAGGTAGCCAGATAGCAGGCAATGCGTGTATTCCTTTGTAAGCTCGCGCAGGCAGTCATTAGATGTGATTAGCTCAAAGCAAGCTCCGCTTTCGCGCACAACAAGCGCCATGCCCATATTTTTATTGAATGATGCCAACGCAGCTTTGAGTGCGCTTCTCGCCTCTTCACCCTCGTCAACAGCCAGCACAAGGCCTATTGCGATCATCGAATCATCAAGAATCCGCGACTGTATCTTGCTGATGAGCGAATGGAAGGTTTCAAGCATGGATGCAGGAGATGGAAACAGGCGTTCACAAGGAATGCCCGCCTCGGCAAATTTGCCAATGACATTCGTCAGCCGCGAGATCACCATATCGATCTTTTTATCGCACCAAAGCTGCACAGCCTGCTTGATGACAGCGTCGTAGGCCTGCTCCATGACGATATCAGAACCAAGCACTGCATCAAAAAAAACAGGCCGAGAAGAATCGAACACATGCTCAAAATCCAAAAACACAGTAGGGACATCCATTGCGATACGTGAAATATCCATATTAGGGTTCTTATACAAAAGCCTAGCAAAGAGCTTGTAATAATCCCTATCTGTAAGCTCAAAATAAGCATGTGGACGTGCGACAGCACCCACATATTTTGCAATATATTCATATGGGAAAGCGCCACTAAATAGTAAGCCGTCGAAATGGTACGCATTCTGCGAATAGATATGCGCAAGCTGATGCATGGTGGAGTATGGCAGATACTCAATATCGCAAATCTCGCGCATGGCTGGCTCAATCTCCCTAATCATGCCCATTGACTGCTCTGCAGTGACTATTCCTATAGATATCATATAGTTGCCTCTTTCATTTGCCTATCAAACTTTGCTAAACGACATATAAAGACACACAAAGCTATAGCAGACAATTCTTTCCCTCTTTTTCAATCATTGGCCTTATATTATCTTCATAAAAGTAAAAAAACAAGTGAAAGATATTGACATATAAATATCTCCCATGATATTCTATTTTATTCTAAGTCCGTATATGTCTTTAATTAAAATCGCAAGGAGTATCTTATGACTAATGCTATGTTGACACAGCTCATGTATTGTTTTTGCTCACTTAGCGCTTTGCTGCTTTTGGGAGCCTTTCTGCGCGGCGTTGTTCCTATCTTTCAGCGTCTTTTTCTGCCTGCATCGGTGATTGGCGGCTTTATAGGGCTGCTTATTGGGCCAATTATCTGGGGTGATGCTGGCGTTCCCATTCCAAACGACTGGATTAGCACATGGGCAGTTTTGCCTGGGATTTTAATCGTACCTGTTGTCGCCAGTGTGCCACTAGGCATGAAGATTGGCGGCGGTGGCACCTCCGCTGGGGAGACTTCTGCTAACATCCTCAAGACATTCGCTATCATTTTCGGACTCATGGTTGTGCAGGTAATTATTGGTTTGGTCACTCGCGAATTTTTCACCGCGACCCAGCCTGAGCTGAATCTGTATCCGCCTTTCGGCTTTGAGCTATCGCAAGGGTTCACTGGCGGGCATGGCACAGCTGGCGTTATTGGTAGCTTTTACCGTGACCTGAATCTTCCTTACTGGGAGCTGGCGCAAGGGATCACCACGACCACTGCGACTTTTGGCCTTGTTGGTGGGATGATTATTGGTATTGTCGCCATCAATATTGCAGCTCGCACAGGCAAAACGGCGCTCCTATCTAAGCCAGGAGACATTCCTCGCGATCTCGCTAGAGGCTATCAAATGGATACTGAGCAGCAAAAATCTATGGGCAAGGAAACCACCTATAGCTCAAGCATTGAAGCCATAACATTTCACTTCGCCATTGTGCTTGCTGGCTGTGGCCTTGCATATATTATCATGAATCTAGCGAAAACGTATAAAGTTCCTGGGTTGATGCAGATTCCTATCTG
>JAITWL010000107.1 GCA_031285285.1 Deferribacteraceae bacterium
AAGCCCAGAGTCGTTTATCAGCATCACACGTATAAAAGATTCAGATAATTATACATACACACATTCTGTTAATGTAGCAGTTATTGCGATTTATTTAGGCAAGCGTTTGGGTTTTTCTGAGCAAGAGCTACATAACCTTGGTTTTGCAGGATTGATGCATGATATTGGCAAGATGCAGATTCATGAGCAGATTCTCAATAAGCCAGGTAAGCTTACCAATGGCGAGTTCACGGTCGTCAAGATGCATGCGCTCAAGGGTTATATGTATCTCAAATCAGTAGGGGTGACAGAAAATTCTATCCTCACTGCTGTGCTACACCATCATGAAAAAGCTGATGGCTCAGGCTATCCCAAGGCTTTGATGGATTCGCAGATTCCTAAATTTGCCAAGATACTCTCTGTGGTGGATGTATATGATGCGATCACCTCCGATCGCGCATACCACAAGGGGATATTGCCATCAGATGCTATGAAGCTGCTATTCAGCTGGTCTGGCAAGCGCTTTAATGATGCTCTGGTGCGCTTTTTCATAAGCATAATGGGTATATACCCAGCAGGCACGCTTATTATGCTGGATACAAATGAGCTGGCGGTCACTTTAGAGCCAAATAAATCTGCATCATTGCGCCCAACAGTGCTGATCGTGACAGATGAAAACATGGCGCCAGTAGAGCCATATAGCTTTGATCTATCTAGCCGTAATGTGGCTACACAGGCATTTCATAAATCAATAGTGTCAGCAGTGAATGCAAAAGATTTCAATATCAATATAAGTCAATATGTGCAGCAATCGTAACCTTTGTGGGATGCACACACTATCGGGGTTTTAAGGAATTTATTATCTATGAATAAATTTATGCCAGTTTTGGCGCTCTTGATGCTCACGCTTGTCTGGAGTTATAACTGGACTGTCATGAAGTCTGTCCTTCCATATATTGGCGCATTTGAATTTGCCGCCTTGCGTGCTATATTTGGAGCTTGCATCTTATTCCTAGTGCTCATAGCTACCCATAGGCCGCTTACGCCGCCTCCGCTTCTGCCAACTATTGTTGTGGGCGTATTGCAGACTGCTGGTATGACATCTCTTGGTCAGCTGGCGCTTATCACGGGCGGAGTGGGCACAACGGCCGTGCTGACTTATAGCATGCCTTTCTGGGTCATCATCTTCGCGGCTATATTTCTCAAAGAACGTATGTCTGGCTTGCAGAAGATAGCTTTTGCCATCGCAGCAGCTGGCTTTGTATGTATATTGAGGCCTTGGGAGGATAATATCCCGCTGCTTAGCTTTATACTGGCTCTTAGCTCAGGTATCGCTTGGGCTTGCGGTTCAGTTACATTTAAGCGGCTTTACGCACGGCAGAAGATTGATCTGCTGGGCTTCACCACATGGCAGATGCTTTTTGGCGCGCTATTATTGATAGTGCTGGCTTTTGCGACCCATAGCAGGCCAATAATATGGTCGGGAGTGGCTGGCGCTTTGGCTTATAACGCTTTTTTAGCGACGGCGCTTGCATGGGTGCTCTGGCTCTTTATATTGAAATCATTGCCCACTAGCATCGCAGGTCTATCAAGCCTGCTTGTGCCTGTGACTAGCATATTCTTCGCATGGATATGTATCAACGAAGTGCCCGATTTGTATGAGGCGCTAGGCATAGCGCTGATCGTCTTTGCCCTGCTATTAATTTCGTTGCCAGGTCTATTGCATGTAATCAAGAAAAAAGCTTGCACAAACCATGCATAAGCTTGTAGAATGTGAGACTTATTTAGAAGGCGTTAATTATGCATCCATATTTATTAAAGATTGGTAGTTTTGAGCTCAGAATATACAGTTTGATGATTATTGCGGCGGTTTTTATTGCGCTGCATTTTGCATCGAAGCGTGCGCAGGCTATTGGCTTGCAGCCGCGACTTATAGAGAATGGGATGATTATCACCTTCATCTGTGGCGTGCTTGGGGCGCGGCTCTATTATGTTGTTTTTAATTGGAGCTATTTTGGCAGCAATCCATCAGAGATTCTTGCTGTGTGGCATGGTGGGCTTGCTATTCATGGCGGTATCATATTGGGCGTCTTGGCTGGCGTGATTTTTTGCCGCAGACAGAAGCTATCAGTCTTGCAGATAGCCGATTTGCTAGCGCCATTCATGCTATTAGGCCAAGGGATAGGGCGTTTTGGCAATTTCGCCAATGGAGAGGCGCATGGCGTGCCCACTCTCATCCCCCCATCGGTGATTTTTCAGATGAAGCCTGATTTCACAGGCTTTTGGCATAACACACTGAATCAGCTTAATGTATCAGCCAATCCGTCAGCATTGACTCAGCTTTATGAGTCAATTGCAAGCTCTGCTCCTGCACAGGTGCTATATAGGGGCAAGGAATACCTTCTGCGCGAGTATGTGCCTTGGGGCATCAGCTTCCCGCCAAAGTATAATTCGCTTACTTATCAAGAATTTGGCTCTATGCCTGTGCACCCGACATTTTTTTATGAGATGATCTTGAATTTTATAGGCGCTTTTGTGCTGCTGCGGCTCTGGCGCAAGGATGAAAATCTTGGCACAGGCAAGGTGGCGTCGCTTTATCTGGTATTTTATGGCTTGATACGCGGCTTTGTGACATTCTTCCGTGCGGATGACCTGATGTTTGGCCCTATCCGTGCGCCCCACATGGCAAGCCTACTGCTGATCGCTGGCGGCGTGGCGCTCTATGTGCTTATGAAGCGCAGGCAACGCAAGGTGGAACCTGCAGAAGCTGTGGAATATGACGATGATGATTGGATAAAATAACCAGCTATGCTGATTGCAAATTACTGTAATGGGAGACCGAAGTCGGCCTCCCTACGAAGCTTTAACGCTTATGGTTGCTGTCTCTCATAAAATCTAACCTCCTGTCAGCCGTTGCACAAAATCCGTTGCTGGTGCGCGACGGATCTCTTCGGGTGTGTCAAATTGCTCTATTGTGCAGCTATTCACTATCATCACACGGCTTCCTAGGCTCATGGCCTCTTTGATGTCATGGGTGACGAAAACTATTGTGGTGTTTGTCTTTTCATAGATCAGGCGCGTCTCATCTTGCAGGCTCTTGCGGGTGAGCTCATCCACAGCTGCGAATGGCTCATCCATCAATAGGATCTGCGGCTTCGCAGCAAGCGCCCGCGCTATGCCCACTCTCTGCTGCTGGCCGCCAGATAGCTCTCGTGGGTATCGGCTAAGCAGCTCACGCTCTAGGCTGACTGTCTCCATAAGGCTATCGATGCGCCGCTGCATGTCTTTTGGGCTCATCTTGATCAATTTACACACATATAGTATATTATCCCGCACTGACATGTGCGGGAATAGCCCTGTGCTTTGAATAACATAGCCTATGCGGCGGCGAAGCTTAATTAGATCAGCTGTGTCGATATTTTCCCCTTCCACAAATATAGTGCCGCTATCAGCCTTGATCAGGCCATTGATCATCTTCAAAATAGTTGTCTTGCCTGAGCCTGAGCTGCCAATGATGGTGGCAAAATCATTTTGCTTGATTTCAAAGCTGATATCGCAGAGGATTTGGCGACCTTCGTACGTTTTGGAGACATTGGTGAATTTGATCACTTTATCAGCCCTTTCAGCCGCAGAAAATCTTCTGCTACCAGCCGTTCATCTAGGGCTTTGGCCTCCACGGCATAGTTAAGCGCTGCCATTTCTTCGTTAGTCAGCAGATTATTCATCAATAGCAGCGCCTCCCGCAGCTTTGGAT
>JAITWL010000109.1 GCA_031285285.1 Deferribacteraceae bacterium
GCAAAGAAAGTGACATCAGATATTTTTATTTTGCTCAAACAGGCAAATTTTTCATCCAAATCTCCAAACCAACGGGCGATATCCTCAGTAGACTCAGATGTTGACTCGCCTGCTGAATAAGTTGGGTAGAAGGGAGCAACGGTAGTGATCAGGAGGGTAGCGCCAGTGCCCCAATTGCCTGAATTAGCAGAGGCAATGCCTCCATAAGTGATCAGTATGAGCAAAATATATACTATTATTTTCATCAATTTATCATCTTTGCCCTTGTGGAATTCAGCACCACGATCACTGAGCTAAGGCTCATGCATATTGCCGAAGCAATCGGATGAATCAGGCCTGCCACGGCTAGCGGCAGTGCTATGATATTATAAATGAACGCCCAGCAAAGATTTTCCTTGATTATGCGATCGCTGCGCTTTGCCAGCTTGAATAGCGATTCTAATAGTGTCAAATCTGGCCGCATCAGCACTGCATCAGCGCTATCCACTGCTATATCAGCTATATTGCGCCCTACAGCTATGCTTGCATTGGCCTGCTTTAGCGCAGGCGCGTCATTTATGCCATCACCCACCATTAGCACGCTATGCCCTTCTGCTTGATAGCTTTTCAAGATATCAAGCTTGTCAAATGGTGTCAATTCTGCCCTATAGCCTATGCCAAGATGTGAAGCTGCAGCCGACACCATAGGATCGGAATCTCCAGATAAGAGGGCAACGCCATAGTGCTGCCTTAGCCGCTTCACAGCCGTGAATACATCATCTCGCAAAGGATCAGATAGCGCATAGTAGCCCACATAGTTGCCATCAATGCCCACACAGACTATCGTGCAGCCATTTGCAGCTTCCTCGTTTAGTATCTCTGGCTTAGGAATGCCCTTTGCCGCTACATAGCCATAGCGACCTATGCGAACTCTATGCCCATCAACTATTCCCGAGATTCCAAGCCCTGCTTCTTCTTGCACAGCCGTTGCAGGCAAATGCGCCTGTATGCAGCTGGCAATGCTAACAGCCAGCGTATGCCGCGAGCAGGCCTCTAGCGATGCGCTATACACCAAGAAGCGAGCATCATTGCTTTTGTATCTAAGCACCTTCGGCTTACCGATGGTGAGAGTGCCTGTCTTATCAAGGCAGATCATCGCCACCTGCTTTAAATTAGCAAGTAAATCAGCATTCTTGATCACTGCACCTTGTGCCGCTGCACTGCCAACAGCCGTTGTCACCGCTAATGGCACAGCTAGCCCTAGCGCGCAAGGGCAGGCAACCACCAGCACCGCCACGCTATGCATTAGCGCCTTAGCTGCAGAATTGTCGATAATGAAATAGCGAGCCACAAAGCATCCTGCGGCTATAGCTATCACCGCAGGCACAAATACTGCCACAAACTTATCCACTAGCTGCATGAGCCTGGTCTTGCTAGCATCTGCAGCCTCAATACTAGCAATGATTTGTGCAAGCACAGTTTGTTGCACAGCTTCAGCGGTAAGCTCTAACACGCCCGATAGATTCACTGTGCCAGCATACACCTTGCTTCCTGTGTGCTTGCCCTTGGGGATAGGCTCACCTGTGAGCATTGATTCATCCACCTCTGAGCTTCCGCTCAGCACAAGCCCATCCACAGGAATTTTATCCCCAGCTAGCACTTGTAAGCGCCACCCCTCCTGCACTTTAGCAGGTGACATTGTAGCTATAGAGCCATCATTCTGTATTACACGAGCTATAGGTGGCGATAATGCGAGCAAGCTGAGCATATTGCCACGTGCCTTTTGTTTGGAAGTCAATTCTATATATCTGCCAAGGCTTATCAGTGTTAGGATCATGGCGCAGGTGTCAAAATATGTCTCATAGCCAAGAAAAATTGCACTAACGCTATATAGATAAGCGCTCACAGCGCCTAAGGCTACAAGTACGTCCATAGACATGTGCAGCCGCCTAAGTGCGCGTATGCTATTGATGATAAATGGCGCACCAGTGTAAAGTAGCACAGGCGTGGCAAGCGCCCATGAGATAAATTGCATTATGCGCTTGGTAGCAGGCGGCATATCAGCGAAGTAGCCCGCATAGAGCGCAAAGCTGTATAGCATTAGCTGCACACTAAAAAATGCTCCAACACCTAAGCGCAGCGCGAGCTTCTTTCGCTCAGTATCGCTTGTGATAGGATTAGTAGGCGCAGGCGGATGGCCGATGCTAGCTATCTGCTTTAGGATAGCATTTAAGCTTACTATGGATGGATCATATGTCACAGTTGTGCGAAATGTGGCATAGTTGACACGGATATCTTGCACGCCAGGCATTTTGCGGATAAGATTCTCCACAAGCCATACACAGGCCGCGCAGCGGACGGATGTGATATAGAACGCAGCAGTATCAATCCCATCGGAGGGCTTATTTGCCGTGACACAGTCTGCAAAATGCTCTAGCAGCACGGATGACTGCTCGCCCACTTTGGCCGTGACGATGCCAGCCTTGCGGGTGTAAAAATCATCTAGCCCTAGCTTGTGGATAGTGTGCCATGCTGCTTCGCAGCCGCCACAACAAAAATCATTATCAGCAGAGCCTGAGCCATGCGGAAGTGGGGAGCCACAATGCTTGCATACGGGCTTAGTTTCGCTTGCTGTCTTCATCGTCGTCCAGCATGCGGTATTTCGGCCCTTCGGGATCGTCAAACTGTCCTTTCTTGTGTGCCCAGAGCAGCAGCATAAAGGCTAGAAGCCCCACAACGAGGCTAAGCGGGATTAGAATAAAAATCGAGCCCAAAATATCAACCCATATAAATAAAAGCCAAAATGAGCGGAATACCCAACATGGCCATCAAAGAAACGATCATCACAGCTGTACCTGCTTTCATTAGCTACCTCCAAATGCTCATATGCAGAGCTTATAAAAAATAGTAACAGGAAGGAAAGATTTTTGCAAGCTGTCAGCTTATTGATCGGCAAATATCTTCTTAATCCTATTGCGGTTATATATCAAGTGCAGCATCATCGCATCGCTTGCGCCTATTGGGTCTCGCGCCTCAATGCTATCCACTATGGCGCGGTGGGTCTCAATGGTCTCCTGCTTTAAATCACGATCTGTGACATTTATAAACATCACTATTGCTTGCTGTATGATAGGCATAAGGTTTGGAATCACCAAATTACCTGTGCTTTCAGCAATCTTGGAATGAAATAGTATATCAGTGTTGATATGGTTCACATCGTTATGAATCTGCATCTCCACAGCTTTTGCCAGCGCTTTTATTTCGGCGATCTGCTCTTCATCGGCCATCAGTGCAGCCATAGAAGCAATGCGCGGCTCGATCATCATCCTGATCTCCATTAGATCAAATGTTAGCTGCTTTTTGTCATCAATGAAGGTGAAACCTAGCGGATCATCGCCTACACCTATTTTATCAGCTGCGACAAAAGTGCCTGATCCATGTCGCACATCAAGCACATTGCGCCCTGCAAGCATGCGCACAGCCTCACGAATCGTGCCACGCCCTACACCAAGGAGCTTTGATAAATCGCTCTCATTTGGCAGGCGCTCGCCCGCCTTTAGGCCATGCTCCTTGATATATTCAATCAGCCGCTTCTCAGTGATCTCAGATAGCTTTTCTGTAAGCATAAAAAGCCAATCCCTAAAAACGCTTGAATGTTGCGAGCAGCTTATTCCTCTCATCAATTGTGGCGTCACTATAGGTGAGGATGAAGCCAATCATGCGATCGCCATTCTTTCTAATTATGTAATCTTGCGTCATTTCAATAATGCCACTGACTGTGGCCTTGGTTGTCAGTAGCTTGTATTCTTGGCCTGCAATAGTTGTGGAGCTAATGTTGCTAAATGTGTTATAGTTTATATTTGGCACAGATGACAGCCCCGCCACCAGCGCCTCAATATATTGTTCTTCTGTCATGTTGCTGAGGGCGAGCTTTTCCACCATCACCATTAAATTTGGCATGCCTGTTGGTGCTGATACCATCATCTCATAGACGGTAGTTATCGTTGCATAATCTATATAAGCCTGATCTATGCCTGCCACCCCTGCGCCAATGTTAATTAGTGCATCCATATCCTGTGCAGATGCGAGAATATAGCCATCTGGTAATGCAAAACGCACACCTATATATTCGCTCTCAAAGCTAGTTGCTGTCAGTGTGCCTCTAGTATATTCAGCTGGAGTATCGCTTACCACTGGGGTATCGCTTACTGTTGGTGTATCGCTTACTGTTGTGCCAGCACAAGCCATGAGCATAATGGCAAATATGCATAAAACTAATTTTTTCATAAAGTATCTCCTACCCCTTTCATTTTCTGCTAATTGTATTATCTTATACACCAAGTTAAGCAGCTTAGCACTGATTAAATTAGCAGGCGGAGGAGTCTACCTGAAGTTTTGTGTAGAATTGGATTGTTAAAAGAGTTAAACACAAAACAGATTCCTACCGCCTGCGCTATGCATAATCATATTTTCTTTTCTAAATAAATCATCTTATACTGCCTATAATGTGCGCTATTGCGTGCTATCATATCTAGATCAAGCCCTGTTAGCTGGCGAGTGACCTTGGCTGGATTGCCCATTATCATTGAGCCATCAGGAAATTTTTTGCCTGGGGGCACAACTGAGCCTGCTGCCACAATACAATTGCTGCCGATCTCTGCTCCATCAAGCACTATTGCGCCATTGCCTATCAGCGTATTATCGCCTATGGTGCAGCCATGCAGGCAGACGCAATGCGCAATGCTCACATTATCGCCCACCACCACAGGGCGATCTGCGCCCACATGCAACACGGCACCATCTTGCGCGTTTGATCCATGTCCAAGCTTGATAAAATTGACATCTCCGCGCAGCACAGCCGAATGCCATATACTAACATCATCCCCAAGGCTCACATCGCCCAAAACAGTCGCATTAGGCGCGATATACACAGCCTTGCCAATGGTTGGCCCTTTCTCTAAGCGCTTTATAAAACTTGTCATGTCCATTATGGATACTCCTTCTGATTACTATGATGCTTTTGCACACTATCGGGGCTTTATCCGCGGCGGCCATAATTTAGCCTACGGGCTATGCGCCGCCTGTGGTACGCCCCTTGCACTCCGCTGTCGCTTCGACGGGCAAAGCTCATTCCATTAATAAGCATAATGAATTGTCACTAACACAAAACTTGAATTTAATTATAGGCCTTTTTTTATTCAAAAATTCTTCCATTTTGTCCTTATGCTTTTTAATTGTATTTTGCTTGCACCATAAAACGAAAATGCAAGCAATAATTGAACCCTTGCCACTTTTTTTGCTATAGTCCTGCAATAAAGAACGAAGCTCATCAATGTCCTGCAAGCATTCTTTCTTGCGCCATTTGCGTTTAACCTCAATAACATGGGTCACATTTTCAACTTTTGTATTCTCTTTATGTAACGCAATATCTACACGTTTTTGCTTTCTTGTTGATTTTTTTTGTCTACTATTTTTTGATTTGCCTTGATTTTCATGGATATATCCTAATGGTGTTTCCAATGTTAAAACAAGGTTACTATCAAGCTCAGGCTTCCTCATAATAGAGTTAGCGATTTCTGATACCATAAAGCCCTCAACACCACTATCAGCTAGTGACCATCCGTTAGTCCATTTGTAATATTTTTTATTAGCTTTGCACAGTGCTCTATGGATTCTTTTTATTAAATCTCCGTTTTTCATTCTGCCAGCATCTTCTCAAAGTCATCTTCGCTAAGCACTGGCACACCTATGCTTTCAGCCTTTGTTAGCTTGCTACCAGCGTTCTCACCAACTATCAGGTAGTTTAGATTTTTAGACACTGAGCTAAGGAGCTTGCCGCCAAGTGATTCTATCCTATCTTCCATAGTCTTCCTTGGCACAGAAAGCGTGCCTGTGATCAAGAAGCTTTTGCCTGTAATGGCTGATTCCACTGCTTGAGGGGCTTCAGCTGCGGCCATATTGAGGCCTATCTCACGAAGCGAAGCTACCATATCCTGAAAAGCCTCTGTAGCAAAAGTTTGCAGCAATATAGTGGCGGTTTTATCTCCAATATCAGCGATGCTCACCAAATCAGTGCGCGTAGCGGCCATGAGCTGATCGATATTTTTAAAGTTGCTTGAGAGCAGCTTGGATGTGTTCACGCCGACTCTTGGCAGGCTCATTGCATAGAGGACACGGCTAAAGGGTTGTGACTTGCTCTTTTCTATAGCAGCAACAAGCTTTTGCGCTGAACGGCTACCCATCTTATCGCGTTTGGCAAGCTCTGCCGCTTGCAAGCTATAGATATCAGCAAATTTTGAGATGCGGCCTTCATCCACCAGCGCATCTATCAGCGCAGGCCCCATGCCATCAATATCCATAGCTTCGCGGGAGGCAAATTTGGCTAGTGTTGCCTTCACTCGCCCTGCGCACTCTGGATTATTACAACACCAGCGCGCCTCGCCATCAGGCTTGCTAAGCGGCATGCCGCAGATAGGGCACTCCGCTGGAAATGTGATCGCTTGCGCAGTGGTAGGACGCGCATCAAGCACCACCTTGACTATTTTGGGGATGATCTCGCCACCTTTTTCTATAAAGACAGTGTCGCCTATCATGACGCCAAGGCGGGCTATCTGGTCTTCATTATGCAAAGTAGCACGTGAGATGGTGCTTCCAGAAAGCTGCACTGGCTCAAGCTCTGCCACAGGAGTTATTTCGCCTGTATGACCCACTTGGAATGTCACACTTTTAAGTATAGTCGTGGCTTGCAGCGCTGCATACTTGTAAGCCACTGCCCAGCGTGGGAATTTGCCAGTGCTACCCATCGCAGAGCGTTTTGTATATTCATTCACCTTGATCACGGCGCCGTCAATCTCGTATGGCAGCGAAAAACGTAACTGCTCAATAGCATCAAGTGCAGCTAATATTTCATCTAGATTATGGCAAACACGGTTCAAATCGTTGATAGGCAGGCCAAGCGAACCGCAGTATTCCAAGTTAGCACTGTGGGATGGTAGATTAGTGCTCGAAGCCACATCATATACGCGCATATCAAGCCCGCGGCGTGCGGCTTCAGCTGAGTCGAGCAGCTTCATAGAGCCAGCAGCAGCGTTTCGCGGATTGGCGAATAGCGGCTGGCCTAGCTTGGCGCGAGCGTCATTAAGCTTCTCGAACACATCTTTGGGCATAAATATCTCACCGCGCACTACTAGTGTGCCATTATGGGCTATTTGATGCGGCAAAGCCTTGATAGTGAGCACATTATGTGTTATCTCCTCTCCCATGACACCATCACCACGCGTTGCAGCAAGTGTAAGCTTGCCATCCTCATATGTGATGCTCACGGCTGCGCCATCCATCTTGGGCTCCACTGTGAATGTGGTTTTGCCATCAGCAGCCTTGCTGACGAATTTTGCCACATCTTCACGATTGTAGCTGTTCTCTAATGATAACATAGGGATAGCATGACGAATGCCGCCATCAATAGCCCGCAAGCTTGATTCTGGGGCATCTGTAGATTCAGTGGGAGCCACAGCCGCGCCCACTTTTTGTGTAGGTGAATCAGCTGATAT
>JAITWL010000168.1 GCA_031285285.1 Deferribacteraceae bacterium
TTGCAATAGACTTGTCATGAAACGAAAAAGTTGCGTCATTGCGGGCTCGACCCGCAATCTAGGATTAATCCAATGGGGAATACGCAAGTGAAATCGTTCTTAATTGGTAACGTCTCCACTGGATTTATTCTGGATTGCGGCTCAAGGCCGCAATGACGTGTGCTATCACCCCTGCAAAGCGAATGGGTTTGGCATTTCATTACAAGTCTAACGACGGAATTATGGAAACTTTAATTTAGGATTGGAATAAGTCCAGAAAGTCCTACGATTTTGCGAACCTAAAAAATCCTTACTTGCCCTCTGCCAGATTTGCCGCTATAATCATAGCATGAAAAAGAATGTTATCTTTATGGGCACTCCTCAGATAGCAGTGCCATCTTTGCAAGCCTTGCTTGATAGCACAGGCTATAATGTTTCTCTAGTTATATCACAGCCTGATAAGCCAAAGGGTCGTGGCAATCAGCTGCAAGCCACGCCTGTCAAAGAGCTTGCGTTAGCGCATAATATTCCTGTGTATCAGCCTGATAAAATTAAGAATAATCCTGAGGCGCTGGAGCGCTTGATTATTGAGAAGCCAGATTTTTTTGCAGTGGTAGCCTATGGCAAGATTCTGCCTAAGGAGATCCTTGATATACCTACATTTGTCCCTGTAAATGTACATTTTTCCTTGCTGCCCTTATATCGCGGCGCAGCGCCTGTGAATCGTGCAATACTTAATGGTGACGAGTATACAGGTGTGGATACAATGAAAATGGGCGTCGGCATGGATGATGGCGATATACTCTTGAGCGAACGCACACCCATAGCTAATAAAGATGCTGCACAACTGGCCGATGAGCTAGCTATCACAGGCGCAGCGCTGCTTATCAAAACGCTTGATAATTTCACAAGCATCACACCGCAGCCGCAAGATCACAGCCTCGTAAGCCTTGCGCCAATGCTATCGAAGGCCGAAGGTGCAATTGATTGGACTCGCGACGCTGCTTATATTGAGCGCATGACACGGGCGTTTGTGCCTTGGCCAAGCGCATACACTCAGCTAGACGGCAAATTGCTGAAAATCTTTGCAGCCACTGTTGATACAAAATATAATGATAATCAAGCAGGTGTAGTCTATAGCGTGGGCAAGGATGGCTTCTCTATTGGCACAGGCTCAGGCGGCCTAATCGTCAAAGAGCTGCAGCTAGAAGGCAAAAAGCGCATGGCTGCCGCAGGATTCTTGGCTGGCTATAAGCTGGCGCTGGGGAGCAAGCTTGGATAAAAATATGGAATATGCAATGGAGCTGATAGAAGCTGGAAGCTTTCTGATGGGGAGCCCCGAAGACGAAGCGGAGCGGCATGAGCATGAAACCCAACATCGTGTAACGCTGACGAAGAGTTTTTGCATGGGCAAATATACAGTAACACAGGCGCAGTATAAAGCAGTGATGGGAACTAATCCGAGCAAATTCGATGGGGATAATCTGCCTGTAGAAAAGGTCTGTTGGTATGACACGCTTATATTTTGCAATAAGCTAAGCATACAAGAAAGGCTTACGCCAGCATATAGTATTGACGGAAAAACGAATCCTGATGATTGGGGCGATATTCCCACCTTCACTACATATTGGGAGGTACGGAAGGCATGGGACGCAGCTGCGTGTGATTGGAACAGTAGTGGCTATCGTTTACCAACAGAAGCAGAATGGGAGTATGCGTGCAGAGCTGGAACGACAACAGCATACAATACAGGCGATAGCATAAGTGATGATACTGGATGGTATAAGGTAAACAGCGGCGACATAACCCATGAGGTAGGACAAAAACCTGCAAATGCTTGGGGTTTATATGATATGCATGGGAATGTGTTTGAGTGGTGCTGGGACTTGTATGATACTTACCCTTGTGGTGATCAGCTCGATCCCTTGGGCGCACCTTCTGAACCATATCGACCATATCGCGTGATCCGCGGCGGGGACTGGGGCTCCCCACAAGCGATGTGGCTACGTTCTGCGAAGCGGAATGTCTGCTTTCCTGATCTTCGCCGCTATGTCTACGGCTTTCGGCTTGCTCGTACAGCACAATAGGGGTACAATTTGGAACAAAATACAGAAACAACCGACAATACATACTATAGCCTACCTACGCTCCTTTTCCTGCTCTATGCCACAGGCGGACTGCTCTATAGCCTTGCTTCGGCGGGCGTATTCACAATCATGGTGGCGCTTTCGCGGCTTATCACGCCACTTAGGGCTTGGGCGGGCACAGTCTTCATCGTGCTGATGCTTACTGGCTGCGCCTTTGCGTTACTGATGACAGTTTCCATGATGCTGCGCAGAGAGCTGATCCCCGCGATACCCACTCGCAAAATATGGATGGCTTATATCGTGAAGCTATCACAATCTATCGCAAGGCGCGTTGGGCTTGATGCAGACAAGGCCGTACGCTCGTTTATCAGGCTCAGCAATGATTTTGTCATTAATGAACTAAAAAATAAGAAGATTGCACGTGTGCTAATCCTTCTGCCACATTGCATTCAGCTGAATTCTTGCTCATTCAAGATCACTAGCGATATTAATAATTGCCGTAAATGTGGCAAATGTGTGGTGATGAATTTTATTGAGCTGGCGGCACGTTATAAATTTGATGTGTTTGTGTCTACTGGCGGCACTATGGCGCGCAAGGTGGTCTATGAGCGCCGCCCACATTTGATCATGGCTGTTGCCTGCGAGCGAGACTTGCTAAGCGGCATCAAAGATACGCTCAAAATGCCCGTTATAGGCATATTAAATGAGCGACCAAACGGCCCATGCTATAATACAACGGTTGATCCAAAGGCTGTAGAAGATATGCTTGGTCGAGTGTTTTTAGCTTGAAAAAAATACAAATATAATATATCGTTATAAAAATGCTAATGGCGAAACGCTTGCCATATAGATTGTATGCAAGATAGAGCGATTTAGCTGCAAATTAAGCCATAAGCAAAGTGAACGATTTTGCGAGCCGCAAGCAAAATTGCGATGCGCTTGTTTGAGCGAAGCGGTTTCTTGATAGATATGGCCGCGAAGCGGATAGCATTCGAGGACAGTCAATTCCTATGCTCCCCTTGGAAAGGGGTTAGGGGGTTCGTCACGGAGTGTAAGCGGAGCGGGCTCTGCCCGTCGGAGCGACAGCGGAGTGCAAGGGGCGTACCACAGGCGGGTTTCCCGCCGCGGATAAAGCCCCGATAGTGTGCAGAAGCACCAAAGTAATCGGAAGGAGTACCCATATATGAAAGTGAAGCCTATACAGTCCGTATATCATGCGTTACAACTTTTTGAAGTGTTTCGCATGGCTGAGAAAGAAGAATTTGGGGTCACAGAGCTATCAAATGCTCTTGGGCTT
>JAITWL010000173.1 GCA_031285285.1 Deferribacteraceae bacterium
CTCCACATCTGATTTGTTCAAATACATTTCGAGCCAGCAACTGCACTTTTTCTTTTTGTTTTGGGCGAGCAATCTCGGCAACGACCGTTATACCTATTTCAGTTGTTGTGCCAAAATCATACTCATATAACAGGCGTTCGCCCACATTAAGCGAGGATAGCTTTCGCGCTTTACCAAAGTCGCCTCTATTGCTGCGAAAAGCACTCATATGGCCGCAGCATTCACACCAAATATTACGTAAAAACGTATCAACTGTGGACATTGATGCATCTAGAGACACAGTAAAGAAGAGCCAGTAGCTCTTATCATAAACACCTTTGGCCTCAAGCAGATAGCAGGGTTCGTCGCCAGCGTTATGCTCTTTTAAGGCATGATTTTTCATTGCTACTTGGCTTGCAGTTTTTCCACATATAAAGCAGTTACCATTTGATGTTGCCATATTTTACCTCTTTAAATACTATAATAACATAGTATCATCAAATTGCTATAAAATTTTATAGCTCTTTAAATGACACAGAATAGATTGCCATACTATAGCAATTTGCTTAAAATTACATAGGAAGAGTGATCGCAAAGCTTGATCCGCGTCCAATCACACTTTCAGCTGTGATTGTGCCGTTGTGCTCTTTGACAATCCATTTGGCTATAGGCAGGCCTAGCCCAGAGCCTTCGGGATGCATTTTTCGCGTGTTTGTGTGGATTTTGGCGCGGTAGAAGCGTTCAAATATCCTGCCTAGCTCTGGCGTAGCTATGCCAATGCCAGTATCGGTCACCGTCAGCATTAGCGCTTTCTCGCTCTGGCTAAGCGTTAGCGTCACTGTGCCAGAGCTTGTGTAATGCAAGGCATGATCTAGCAATATTGCTATCAGCTGCTTCATGCGCTTCTTATCGCCACAAAAGGCAACACTATCCGCTAAATTAGCTTTCAGCGCTATACCCTTGGTCTGGGCAATCGCGGTGAAAGGTGCTAGCACTTCCTTGCAAAGCTCATCTAGCATAAAGCTTTCTTTCTCTAGCGTTTGCTGGTTAGTATCTGCTCGAGATAGCATCAGCAAATCTTCCACAAGCCTTGTCATACGCTGAGTCTCTGCTGCTATATTTTGCAACCATTTCATTTGGCTTGCCACTGTGTCATTGGGGCTTTCTAGCACTAGCTCAAGATTTGTTTGGATGACAGCTATAGGCGTGCGTAGCTCATGCGAGGCATCTGCTGTGAAATCAAGCTGCTTCTGCCAAGCAGCCTTGACTGGGCGAATAGCAATCTTCGATAAGAGCCAGCTTGCGGCAAATATTATTAATAAAAAAATTGAAAATGCAAAGATATAGCCATGAATGGGACGTTCTTTAGACATATTAATAGCGATTGACACATCGCTATCAGTGAAAATCACTAGTAATACAGCGACACAGCCGATCACCAGCGTACTTAGTGCGATGAATCGCTTTTGGATGCTGCTTATCATTAATATATTCTCAGGTCTTCGACCTTCGAGGATCGCAGCTTTATCCGCGGCGGGAGACCCGCCTGTGGTACGCCGCTCCAGCATTCAGTCGCTTCGCTCGTCTGCTGACAACCCCAACCCCCTTCTAGGGGCATTAAGGTGTCTTCGACCTTCGAGGATCGCGGCTTTATCCGCGGCGGCCATAAATAAGCCTGAGGGCTACGCGCCGCCTGTGGTACGCTGCTCCAGCATTCAGTCGCTTCGCTCGTCTGCTGACAACCCCAAACCCTTCCTTGGGGATTTAATGTATTCATCACTATGCCTCCTTGAGGCTATAGCCTATGCCTCGCACTGTGTGTATGGCTAGTCCTGCCTTTTCAAGCGGCACTTTCTTGCGCAGATAAAAGATATATAGCTCCACGTTGCTTATTTCCACATCTTTTCCAAAGCCCCAGATTTTATCAAGTATCAGCTCTTTTGTGAGCACACGACCCTTATTGCGCATCAACAGCTCTAACAGCTGCGCCTCTGTGAGCGAGAGCTTTATTTTTTCATCACCAATAGCAGCCATACAGCTAGAGCTATCAAGGTATAGCGCGCCTATGCGTAGCTCATTATCAGCTTGCAATTCTGGCCGCCGCACTAGCGCGCGTAGCCTTGCCAGAAGCTCGTCTTTGGAGAATGGCTTGATGAGATAGTCGTCTGCGCCTGCATCTAGGCCTTCCACACGATTTGGAATAGTGTCTTTTGCTGTCAAAAATATCACAGGAGTTTTGATTTGCGCCTTGCGTAGCCGCTTTAGGATGTCGACACCTTCCATATTTGGCAGCATGCGATCAAGTATGATAACGTCATAGATACCCGTCTCAGCCATATCAAGGCCGATAGCGCCATCATCAGCCAGATCCACTATATAGCCAGCGTGCTTCAATATTTGCTCCAAGGCTTCTGCAAGCCGAGTTTCATCTTCAACTAATAAAATACGCAAAATTTACTCCGTTTTCTCAGCCCTCATTCAGCTTCGTTGCCATCCGTTCTATATTGTGCAGATAGTGCTTCTTCTCATAGAATCGATACCAAAGCATAGAGAGCACCAAGCTTGCAGTCACAGTGAAATACATCACTGAGTATGAAGTATGCTGAGCGATCACGCCTAGCACCATTGCTCCTACGCCCATGCCAACATCGATAGCTGTCATCACTGTGGCGGTAGCCTTGCCGCGGTTCATTGGCTCTACAATATTCATAGACATGGTATTGAGGCTTGGCATAATCATCCCGCCACCAAGGCCGCAAAATAGGCCTGCAAGGTATAGAAACCCTGCTGAATGCGTCAAGCCCATGATGAATGCACCTATTGCAAAACCTGTGTAACCCATATAAATCATGGGCGATGGGCCACGCAAATCAAAAGTCTTACGCACAAGTATACGTGATGCGAGCACAGTGCATGCATAAAATACAAAAAAATAACTAAAATTACCCACACCGTTTTTGGTAGCGTAGATGGGTAAAAAAGTTGCAACACCAGCATAAGCAAAGCTATAGCAAAATTGCATAGCAGAGATGCCCATTGCTCGCATCTCATAGAGGCCAGCAGGTGATAGCTTGAGCTTTTGCCTTGGCACATTAGGTCTTGGTGGTAAACGAAGCAGGAAGCACAGCCCCAGCGCTATAACACAGGTTACCGAAGCCGCTGCAAAGGTGACGCCAAAGCCGCTGCGCATATACAGCTCCACACCAGCGGCAGGGCCTATGACCATAGCTAGCGGCATGGCCAAGCTGAATGCACCTATGCCCTCAGCGCGGCGCTTGGGAGGAATGATATCTACCACTATGGTGGAAACAGCCGTGGATGCAGATGCCCAGCTGCCACCATGGAGCATACGCACCACCAAGAGCATAGCAAGCGTTGAGATAAAGCCATAAGAGATGACCACAGCAGTGAAAAGAGCCATGGAGATGACAAAAATACGCCTTTTATCATAACTATCTATCAGATAGCCCAAGAAAGGCCGCACACAGAAGGCTGCTACAGAGAACGCACCCACCATCAAGCCAATCTCCGCCTCTGGCAACTTGATCACATTCAGAGCAAAAAGCGGCAGTATGGGCATCAACAACATAAATGTGGCCGACGCAAGAAACATTATCAAAGCTAAAAGAATAAAATTTTTGGTATATAACACGACTATCCTCAGCACATACCAATCGGTATTATGGGAGAATAGCATAATGTAAAAATTAGGTCTATTATTTTTATGGTTTTATAGGAGCTTAAAATTTTCCTAAATTGTGAACTTTTTATTGCGCATTGTGAATCCAAATGTTAATTTTAAAAACTTATAAGGGGGTTAATATGCAAATTGAGAAAGGATTTCGTATCACCATCCCTGCTGATGTGGCAGCAGGCGCGCAATTTCAAGAGGGTATGCAGCTCGAATGGCTTGTAGCACCAGAATTACTAGTTCTGCGACCAAGAAAAAAAAGTTTTTTCGCAGCAGGTAAATAGTCTTAGATTTTCCTGTTTTGCTCATTTTTCTATTCTTTTTGATGGCAAACCGTTTATTGTTGCAAATAAAAAATTAAATGAGCTTATGGCCTACTTGCTTTGTCAAAACAATGCCACAACCACTAAAGCAAGGATTGCAGAGGCATTATGGCCAGAAACAGAGCTGATTCAAGCATTAAATAATCTTTACAAACTATGTAATCATTTAAAAGATCCTAAAAACGAAAGGCTACCTATCATTGTGCACAGAAATGAGATAAGCTTGGATGGTGCTATGTATAGCTGCGATTTAAAGGATTTTGACCTGTTCTATGCAGAAAAGACAATTGCTAGCTATGAGCAAGCTATCAGATTATATTATGGGCCTGCCTTTAGCGAAGATAACTATTGGTGGACTAGCGAATATGAGGCCAAATATGATATTGAATACTATCAAATATTAGATTTTTTGATAAAAGCCTATGAGCAAAAAAATCCACAATTATCAAAATATTACAAGAAACTGTATGACAAAATGTTGTAATTATGATACTACTGAGGCAAAAGGAGAAGTGTTATGTATAAGTTAATCCTACAGAATGGATCAACTCTGACTGGTGATTTTTGCGTATATATCACAGCCGCTAGTGGCAATAAGAGTAGTGAATATTCGCTAGCATGGTTTGTAAAGCACTGCAGACCAGATACTAAAATATACCATCAATGGGAGATAAAATACTCATTCACTTGGGGTGAATCTGGTAAATTACCTAGTGCACCTTTTTGTGGAGCACAATTGGTGGATGCAGATCCTAATGATGCCCACAAAAGTACTATCATGCTGACTTACACAGATGGTGCTTATGGCTTCATTGATACTGTTAGAAGAGCTAAGCAAGGCTGTTTAGGCATATTCACAGATGGCACAATTCCTCATGACAAAGCAGCCTTGGGTATTGGCATAGATGGTGTAGCCGCTTTTATCATGCAAGCAACACCAAATTTTTATTTTGAGATTGTGCCAAAATTTAGATATTGGGTCACTTTTGGCAATTATGAAGCAGGTCAATTGCTTGATTTTAGTTATCTAAATCATAGCACTGCCACTGTGCAAGAGATTATCTTTGAGCCTAATAGAAATGAACTCACCATAAAACTCAATAAGAGTAACCAGTGGGAAATTATAGAATAAGAAGTAAAAGGAGGACAATATTATGTCAACGTATTCACTTAGGTTAGA
>JAITWL010000204.1 GCA_031285285.1 Deferribacteraceae bacterium
TAGGCAGTTATCATCAAGTGTGTCGCCATCTAGATCAACTTTATATGCTATTTGCGCTTTTAGCTTCCCCTCAAGATATACACAGGCTGTGTGATTGATGCGTCTTAGCTTTAATATATCTTCCTCTTGTGCGATTTGATCGCTTGGACATGCCATATTTTCATTAGTATATATTGTAACAGTGGAGAGACTTGGCTCAGGCCTAGCGCAACCCACACAAAGAATAGATAGACACATCGTAAATAGAAATTTCATCTTCTCTCTACCTTTCAAAATCATCTGTAATATCAATGCTATGCGCTTGTAGATATTCTTCAATATCACGCAAAAATGATGGGTTTCTATCTATTTTCTGCTCAGCCATATCATCAATAATTGTTGGTCCATTAGCTTCGATTCTTGCTATTCGCCATTCATCATAGCGCAAAAATTTGGCAACATCTGCGATTTTTTCCCTTTTCGAAAGCGTTTCATCATTCCATATCGCTGTAATCTTGGCCATTGTGAGCTTATCTAGAAACTCCACTGCGCTATCGCTTGCTAGGAGGATATCTGCAATATTGGCAAGATCTGTCAGCTCTGTAAAAGCTGCTATATAAGGCTGCTCTGTGGCAAATAGCTCTGAGCGCATTGGTTCAAAATTTTTTAAGGCATAGGCTACAAAATCATTCTCACCAAAGACATATGTTGTAGCGGCATCCTGCACATAGATATAATATGAATATGTGTCATAATGGATCGCCTGCAAGCTGCGATATGTGGCGCGTGTGGCCTCTGATGTGTAGGCAAATGGCATCAGCACAGCAGCTGTGGTGATTGTTGGCGGAGAGCTAAGCAGGACGCCATCCATACCGCCCAATTTTCCAAGAACCACTTCCGCATAAGGGCTATCCCAAGTGGCGATAATATTTCCACTAGAATCATAGCCATATATATGAAATTTGTCATTATGGCTATTTAAGTATACAGAAACATGATCGCCAGTCTGCAGCTCAAGCTGGCATGGCGTGTGGCAGCCTTGGCTTGGATAGCCCCAATTCGCTGTCACATTTAAAGTGATATTTGAATCAAAATAAAATGTCTCATCTCGATTTACACAGGCTACAAGGATAAAAGCGCAAAACAAGATAGGCACCACTTTTCGATTGAATAGTCTCAGCATTATCATTATGCAACCAAAAAATAATATAAAAATCGCCGATAAAAGTATAAATATCCATTTTTGTATAAAAGTAAACATTTTGCTCGCCTTAAAGAAATGGGTTGGGCTGCCCAAATTCCCCTTCACATATAACTTTAGCCAAATATTGCTTATGCCAATCTGATGTCTCGTTATTCCACTTATCCAACATTTCTGTATTGAACAGCATACTTTGCATGTTAGACTCTGTTGAATCGCCACATTTGCCACTAATCGCAGCGCCATCAACCACAAATATATCGTAAATTAGTAAGCCATCATTAGTAGAATATGATCTATAATGCCCATCCTGTGTATCATATAAATAGCCTATTTCAAGCATTAGCTGACCATCACCAGCTGAATACTGCTTATAGACACCATGTTTCACACCGTCAATGTATGGAGTCTCTTCAACAAGCCTTGAACGAGCATACTCTTTTTGAACTCCATTGATCACACCTAATGTATATGGTGTTTCAGAGTGCAGTTCGCCATCATTGGCATAGTAGGTCATGCTTACACCATCAATTTCACCCTTATTATATGGTGTGGTGACATTTACCAGTAAGCCACCCAAATTCACTTTGTATTTACTTGCCATACCATGCTTTACGCCATTTATATAAGGTGTTTGCGAAGCGAGATCACCAAATATATCATATGTGCGACTAATACCATTCAGCACACCGTCTTTATAATTTGCCTCAAGGCGCAGGACAGCAACATATTCATAGCTCAAATGCCCCACATTGTACTCTTCATATATACATACCTTGCCAGTGACTGGCTTGCCACCAGTGTAGACACCGACTTTGGCTTTATCGAAGCCATTAGCATAGACCACACCATCTTGAGCAATGTAAACAAGAGGCAGATCGGGGACTGTTGCGCCATGACTGATATTACTACCATATCTAATGATGCGAGGATCGTACTTATTAAACAAGTACTGACACTCGCCCTGCTCGCCTACACCAAAATCTTCTATGGCAAGTTGCTTGCTATGGCAGGCAACAAGCAACATAGATAGCGTAAATATTACCAATATGCGAATCATAAATAATCCTTAAAAATAGCTGTCACAGTTGTCAAAATCTTCTATTTTATCGCCATCCCATAGCTCTTCTAAATCCCATGTGCGCATGACCTTGCCCTTGCGAGCTGTTGACACTTCTTTGGAAAAATAGCATCTACCGCTGACTGGCATATTATTGATAAAGAATATTTCATATATCAACGCACCATCTTCATCATATTTCCTGAAATAGCCCTCACGTACATCTGCTACAAAGTGCTTTATAGATGAAAGTGAACGTTCCCAATCAGGTGGGTTTGGTAAGATTAAGACACCATCTTCATAACTCATAGGTTTATTAGATGAAAGTCTCCAAGATTTGCTTTCACCATATAGTTGATTGTTTTTATATACGTCTTCACCTGCTAAGAAGCCATCATTAAATAATCTATATATACCATCAATTAGGCCATTTTTATATGATATTTCATGGCATATGCCCACTCCGCAAGGATGCAACAAGGCTTCTCTACGCTCACTATACATGTTGTATGTTCCATGTATAAGACCATCTTTATATGTAGTTTCAATGTGCGAATTTCCGTTTGGGTGGTAATATTGTGCTGAGCCTTCTTTTTTGCCATTTTGATACCACACATTGCTAGTCAAAGTGCCATCTAGCGCATAGCCCACGCTTGCACCATTGCGCACGCCATTTTTATATGTTACAGCAAGCGTTACAGTTGCTTGGCCATCATCTGAGCTACGCACAGCACAGACCACCCCTGTTACAGGCTCGTCTGCATAGGAAATTAGCTCACTCCAAGTGTCCACTGTACGGCTGGCGATATGGCTTGCATCCACGCCAGCAATGGGATAGAGGTAGTCGCAATTGACACCTTTATCCACATGGAGCGGTTCACGCACTCCTGCACATGCATATAACAATGCACAACATAACAATAATAGTATTCTCTGCCTAGTCAACATACATAATCCCACCTAAGTCGCTATCAACAAACTATCCTCACATAGTTAAGAATGTAAAGAGCCTAATTGTGGTTACTTAATTATAGGTATCCATAACTGCAACAAGGGAGTGGGTTACTGCTATGCTAATATAGTGTATTAATCATTTACAATATGCATTGACAACATATGCTATTTGAGTGTATAATTATCTCACTGATATGCGAGGTAATCCAATGCAAAAACAACAGATAAAAATCAGCCTTATCCCCAATCCCTTTGAGCCAGCCAAACGGCACAATTTAGAATTAGATTATGCTCCTATAGCGCTTAGCGAGCTTTTAGTAGCTACAGATATTGTGCTGGCAAAGCATGTGCCTATTGTGAATGGCGCTACAGTGGGTTGGGATTTTGTGCCAGCCATTGATGATGATATTATCATCGTGCCAAATATTGCAGGTGGCAATAACGCAACGCTTGGCGGCGTGCTGATGGCTGCTGGCATAGTTATAGGCGTGGTCACTGGCTGGACAGGCGTTGGCGCAGCTGTCGGCATGGCTATGGTCACCACTGGCGCTGGCATGATCGTTGGCGAGCTATTGAAGCCCAAAGTACCAAACGTTTCCCCAATGGCGCCACTTGAGAATAACAGCAGCACCTACGGATTTGAAGGCATACATAATAGCACTGGGGAATCAATTCCGCTGCCACTAGTCTATGGAAGGCACAGAATAGGCGGCGTCTTGCTGGAGGCAAGTGTGGATAGCAACACCACTAGCGCAGGTGCAGGAACAGGCCAGCTATTAAGCATAGTGCTAGGGCTTAGCGAGGGCGAGATCGGCGGAATAGTGCATAAAGATGGCAAGCCAGAGATCTATGTCAACGATCAGCCGCTTGGATACTTTGGCAATGGCATTTGGTGGAGCGAGCGCAAGGGCACGATGCCTCAAGAGCCGCTTAGCGTCAGCCGAATGCAGCATCAAATAACAGAACTCAACCCCACAACATCATATACATATACTGCCAAAAGCTTTAATGCCACTGGCTTTACGCTATGCTTCACACAAGATGCACGCACTGCGATTGACATGGTGTTGCCATATCTTGTCAAAATAGATACTAATATTAATGGAACTTGGACTAGCGTCACTAGGCAGATGGTGGACGCTGAAGCAACATATTATGTGGAGAATCCTCAGCACAATATACGCCAGCTGCGTGTCACAATGATTGATGGCAAATTTGTGAAAGTAGTGGAGGATTCGCTAATTAACGAAAATCTAGCGCAAATCAAGCATTATTACAGTATCCAAGGCGTCAAGCTCAATTCTACACAACGCTATATCTATCCAATCAAAAATAAGGGCATAGCGCGTGTGCGTGTTGGGCTGATGTTTCCAGCATTATATAACACTGATGAGGCTGGTAAAATCTTGGAAACCAGTGTACTATTTAGCTTCTATAGATCAAGCACAGGCAAAGATGGCAGCTGGATACACTGCGGCGATACCACAGCTAAAGGCAAGGCGCGAGCAAAGATAGTGCACGATATGGATTTTGCTGTGGATATGAGCACGGCCTATATCATGGTGACACGTGCCACAAGCAGTTCAAGCAATTTCACGCTCGTAAACGATAGCTATGTGCAGTCGGTGACAGAGATAGAGAATGTAACCATTGCCTATAATAACACTGCGCTGCTTGGCTTGCGCATAGAGCCTACAGATAGGCTATCTGGCGCACTACCGAATGTGACAGCCGTGATAGATGGCATCAAGATAGCTAGCGTGCGTGAAATAGTGAATAATCAAGACTATAGCAGACACATAAGCTCAAACCCAGCTGATATTATATATGATATGCTCACTAACCAGCGCTATGGGCTTGGGCGCTATCTCTTGCCTGATCGCATTGATATGGATTCGCTTCTGGCCTTTGCTGAGTGGTGCGATGAGCCACTAAAATATGATGCATACGACGCTCGCACAGGCACATACAGCAAAATATCAGAGCCGCGCTATCGCTTGAATATAGTGCTTGATAGCGAAATGAGCGCTGCCGATGCGCTAGCCACAATCTGCAAGAGCACGCGCTGCATGGCATATTGGCATGGCGATAAGCTTAGATTCAAGCTGGATAGAGAGGCTGTGCCGCGCCAGCTATTTGGCATGGCTAATATTGTGCAAGATAGCTATATGGAAAATTATATTGGCCTTGCCGAAATCCCAAACCAGATTGAGGCTCGCTTTCTTGATGAGGCTGATAATTATAAGCAACACACTGTATCTGCCTATGATTCCAGCCGCATAGATGAGCTAGTGAATGCAAAGACGATAAATCTCTATGGCACCACAAGCTATGCGCAGGTGAAGCGCGAGCTAGTGTATGCATTAAAGAAAGTACGCTCCATCCGCCGCTTCATCTCTTTTGAAGCTGGTATCGAAGGCGTAGCGGTAGAAGTGGGTGATGTAATTTTATTTTCTCACGATACGCCTCAGTATGGCTATTCTGGCCGAGTGAAATCCACCGAAGACGGCAAAATACATCTAGATAAAATTATAGACACCGCTATAGGCGCAAGATACACGGCGGTATTTGGCACAGGTGCAGCTGTGCTGCGACATGATTTTGTCGCAACAGCGGAAGAGCTACAATGGCTTGATATGTCAGCGGAGCAAGCTCAAGAAATATCTGCTGGCATGCCTTATGCGCTGGGGCTTTTGCAGAAAGAGGCTATCCCGCTGCGTGTACTCTCGCTGAAGCAGACCAGCCGCTTCACTGTGAGATTTGAATGTGAAGAATACAATGAGTCAATCTACACATTGAGTGAAGACATAGTGGTCGACATCCCTGATTACTCTGATCTTGGCACTGGGCACTATGTGGTGGATGGGGATAGCGTGCTGCCGCTACCTTCCAACCCTACGGCTGGCATGGCCGATATCCCAAGCCGTATAGAGCAGATAAGCGCTCGAGAGCTAGTGGAGGAGCGTCATGGCGGCGGCGTGTGCGTGGCAGTGGTGATTGATTGGGAGCCATCCACGCTGCCCACGGGCTCGATCTCGCGAATAGAATATTATGCTGTGCTTGTGGCCAATAGCGGTCAGTGGCATACAGCTGGCACCACCAAGGCGCAGACTTTCACTCTGCCAGATGTGGCTATAGGCGAGCCTTTACAGATAGCTATCAAGCCCTACACCATGTATGGAGTGACAAATAACGATCTCAATATAGTATCTATCACGCCAACAGGGCAAGTGCCGCTTGCGCTAGCACCAAAGATCACTCATGCCGTGCAGAATGGCAAGTATGTGCAGATAAAGTGGCAGGCTGTCACAAACACTGTGGTGTCGCACTATGAGATTCGACAAGGCAAAGACTGGGCTTTCGCTCGCAAATTAAATAGCAGCAAGGCTTACGAGCTGATTACGCCTGCCCCTTCAAGCTCAGGGCTAGTAAGCTACCTTGTGGCTGCTATAGATGTGAATGGCCTGCGTGGAGCTATTGCCAGCTGCACTGTGGACATATGCAGAGAGGATGGCAATATGTTCTATAGGCTTGATAGCAAGGCCAATGGCTGGGAAGGCGCATATATCAATGTGTTGCCTGTGGCCGATGCCTTGACACTTACAGCAAGCGAAGGTTGCTACACTATGGCGCATCTAGACATACAGGAGCTAAGCACAGCGGCTATCAGCATTGATTATGATATCGCTGGCTTTAGCGATCCAGTGCTACGCTGGGAAGATCTGCCTGTAGCATGGGTTATGGCTGGTCAAAAAACTTGGAATGAGCGTACAGAAACTGATTGCGTGGAGCATAGCCACGAAATAGCACTTTTCACAAGCTTAAACAGCGATATAGCAGACGTAATCCGCTTCGCAGAAAGCACTAGCTCATTGAATGGAATAGTACCCACTATTGACGATGATGACAGACATCAATATGAATATAGCACGCTACATAAAGGGCTAAAGCGCGATGAGGATAGCGAGGCGCTTATCTATCCGCTAGCAAGCCCTGAGCAATGGACGTGGTCGGTATATTTCCGCTATTCGCTGAGGGGTAGTCACGCTAATGGCCTGCTAGCACGGCTAGGTGAGGCCAGCATCATTGGTCATGGCGATGGTAGCTATTCTCTAAGTGCTGAAGGTGGTACAATAAGCTTAATCACGGATTCGGTAGCAGAGCTGCTAGTCTGTGTCAGTGTGCAAGAAACCACCACCTACTTTGCCATAGGTGATAGCCAATCAGGCGATTTTGCTTCAGCAAGAGGCGAAATTGGCTTTAGAGGCTTTGAACAGCTGGCAGTGTAAGCTATAAAATTACCACTGCTATCTTGATCTTTTTGTATTTATTCTTTTGCCAAAGTGTGCGATAATACAAAATAATAAGTTTGATAGATTCGACATCTGAGGAGTTTTTTATGAATCCGTTAGCCACGAAGCTGAATGCAGACATTGAGGAACAGGCACCTGTTGTGCTTGAAATGCTGTCCCGTCTTGGCCAAGAGCTCTATATGCCGCGAGGGATACTGACACAGGGCGCGGAAGCAAAAGAAAAAGCGCACAAATTCAATGCCACTATAGGTATCGCCACCGAGAATAGCGTGCCAATGTATCTAGACTGCATTTACGATAATCTAAAAGCCTTCAAGCCAGGTGAGCTATTCACCTACGCGCCCACCACGGGCAAGCCTGAATTGCGCAAAGCATGGAAAGCAAAAATCCTCAAAGAAAACCCATCTTTGCAAGGTAAATTAATAAGCAACCCAGTGATCACTAACGCCCTCACGCATGGCCTATCCATAGTTGCCCAGCTTTTTTGCAATGTTGATGACTATGTGGTGAT
>JAITWL010000217.1 GCA_031285285.1 Deferribacteraceae bacterium
TTGTTGAATTATTCAGCGATTCCTTAGAATTGGAATAACTTACATTATAACTTCAATTGCACATGATCCTCCAGACTGGCTCTATTATGGCGACCACATGCCTATACCAAATTTTTTCAAAACGGTAAGTTTCTATTGATATTTTAAATAAATAGCAGTAGAGTCATTGCCGTGGGTCTTTTAATAAGGGGAAAAATTTATGTCAAAAATATCTTTGGCCGCAAAAATAATGGCATGTTTCATGCTGTTGCTGCTTCTTGCAGTGGCTAGTTCCGTTTTATCGGTTATTTCTATGAGAGGGGCACATACTGACCTGACCGAAATGTCTGATGTGACAATGCCGTTGAACATTTCCGCAGCTCGCATGACAGACCAAGCTTGGAATATGGTTTTGAGTGCGCGTATGTTCACTGTCTATGGCAGGGAAGCAGATTTCACAGATGCTGAGACTGCCTATAAAGCCGCTATGGCAGCATCTGCTGAGGTGCAAGATGCGCTCAAGCGCAGCATAGAGCCTGGCACCAATGAGCTGGCTGCTGAGATGCAAGCTGCTATGGACACCACCACGCTATTTTATGAATCGCTTGTGAAAACACATAATAATGTTGCTGTGCTCAATCGGCTGTTAGCTGAGGTTGATACAGCCAAAATTGCGGCGGCAGTAGCTATGGAAGATGTGGCTAAGATTGCCACTTCGCCAGCTATGATTAGCCAAGAGGTCATTCGGGGACGCATAACAACATTTATGCCCTCACTATTTGAGGCCGTGATAGCCAGTGAGACAGCTGTTTCAATGTTGACCACAGCTGCATCAAATAGATCGGCCACAGAGGCAAATTTAGCCAACAAATATTTGGATCAGGTAGTAGAAAAGATGGCCTTCGTCCGTAATGCTGTGGCAGCGCCGCTAGTTGTGGCTGCTATTGAGACTGCTCAGGCTGAGATCAATGATGCTATCATCAAGATACACGAGCTTGAAGCCTTGCTTGTCACTATGGAAGAAAATGCTGCCAATAGGGTGACCTATGCAGCAGCGGTGACAGATGCTGTATTTAATATCACCAATAGCTCAATTGGTACAGCCACTACACGAGCAAACAACTTGAATACAACGCTATCTACCACTTCCACTATCTCAATGATCCTTACAGCGGCGCTATTGGCCGTTGGCGTATTCTCGATCATCTTCCTTAATATAAATGTAGTACGCAAGCTAAAAGACTTTGTCTTGATCATGGCAGACTTCACCTCTGGCGATGGCGACCTGACAAAACGAGTGCCTGTTAATACAGAAGATGAGATTGGCCAGCTTGGCACACATGTGAATACATTCGTGGCAAGCATACAAGAGATTATCACTCAGGTGAAAAACGCCTCCGAAGACGTGGCCTCAGGCAACACACAGCTTGCAGCCACTATGGAAGAGCTATCCACCACATTTAACCTTCAATCAGAGCAAGTGTCATCTGTGGCCTCTAACATGGGTGTGATGAATGACACTTCTCAAGGCATAGTAAATACCGTAAACGAAGGCATGTCAGCCATGACAGATGCTGGCAACGCAGTGGAGAATGGCAACCATGAGCTGCAATCAGTTATGCGGACTATGGAATCCATCAAAGACCAGACAACACAGCTTTCTGGCACTATCAAGCAGCTGGCTGAATCATCAGTGCAGATTGGCGAGATATTGACAGTTATCTCTGGCATAGCTGACCAAACCAACCTCCTTGCGCTGAACGCCGCTATCGAAGCGGCAAGAGCTGGTGAAGCTGGCCGCGGATTCGCAGTGGTAGCTGATGAGGTGCGTAAGCTCGCGGAAGGCACACAGACCAGCACCAACGAGATCGCAGCCATCATCAATACCTTGCAAAAAGATACCAGCAACGCATCTACAGAGATGTCACGCGCTGTGGACACTGTAGACCAAGGCATGGAAGGCATCACACAGACAGGCGCACAAATGAGCCAAATAGTGGATGCATCTAGCAACGTGCAGAATTCACTCAATAGCATATCAGGCGAAGTGACCAACCAATTTGGCATGATGAATGAGATGTCTGATAATACTCAGGGGCTAGCATCAGGTATTGAGGAAAGCGTACACGCAGTGAATGAAGTGTCGGCAACAGTATCGCACCTGCAACAACAGGCGGAACAGCTCAAGTCGATAGTATCACAGTTTAGAATATAGAATATTTTTATAGGCTTAACCCATAACGGGCCAAACCCCTTCTTTCGAAGGGGTTTGGCTGGGTTTAGGGGTTGGGAAGGAGAAAGTCGTTTTTAGTTGCTAGTCTACTTTAAATTTTGACACCAACAGTTTTAGATTATCCGTCTTCTGTTGCAGATAGGCGACAGTTTTGCTCACTTCGTTCACAGCTTGGCCGCTTTCCTCTATGCCTGTGGCTATCGCCTGTGTGTTATCGTTCACTGTTTGCACCATATGAAATTGATCGCTGATGCTTTCGTTTACTTCTTGTGTGTTTTTATCAATCTCATTCACTGTGCCCACTATTGAAGTGAATATTTCATCCGTTTTTTGGATATTATCAAGCCCCTCATCTACGCTAGTGGTAGCGCCTTTCATTTCGGTAGAGGCAGTGCCAGTCTCTCTTTGCAGAGTGCTGATGATATCCGATATCTCGTTAGTGGAATGCTGAGTGCGCTCTGCGAGCTTACGCACTTCATCTGCCACAACAGCAAAGCCTCGGCCAGCGTCGCCTGCTCTTGCAGCTTCGATAGCTGCGTTCAGCGCTAGCAGGTTAGTTTGGTCGGCTATATCATTGATCACGCCCAAGATATCGCCAATTTTATTAGATGAGTCGCTCAGGTGCTCCACAGTCTCGCTAAGGGTTTTGGTCTTGTCTTTGATGCTATTCATATTATTGACAGCCACATTTAGCTGCTGGCTGCTTGAGCCCATAGAATCTTTTGCACCATCCATCATATGGACATTCACGCCTAGGCTTTCCACCATGACTTTAGATGAATCGCTGATCATACCCATATTATTGGCCACGGCCGACACCTGCTCCGATTGAGTATTGAATGTGCTAGAAAGCTCCTCCATAGTGGCCGAAAGCTCGCTATTGCTAGATGCGACCTCCTCGGCGGAGTTTTTCACCTCTTTGATTATGCCACGCAGGTTGCCCACAAAGCTATTGAGATAGCCCGCTAACTGCTCAAACTCATCGCCAGTACGGATATCAATTGTCTTGGTGAGGTCGCCATCGCCTTCTGTGAGATCGCGCATGGCTGTCATGAAGCGCTGCAAATAGCGGATGACGCTACGCCTCATTATAAATGTAGTGCTGATAATAATCGCCACGATGAAGACTAGCACAACCCTTGATATAAGCAGCATTTCATCAAGACCAACTGCCTCTTGCGCATCTGCCACGGAGAAGCTGACTATCAAGCCCATAGGCATACTGCTATCACTCACATACACAGGCATAGCCACGAGATACATATCTTCATCTAACAGATTGTGATGCCATTCGCTGCGTAGCACTTCGCCAGCAGTGAAGCTATCCACAAGCGCCGCAGGGCTGAAACCCTCTACATAATCGACATCTTTATAGTTAGTATTGATGGTATCCGCCGCTGGAGAGGACATCACCACGCCATCAGCCCCAATAAGCACTGCATAGCCGCTGCCAAATGGAGTGATCTCCTTGATGAAGCTATCAAAGCGCGATATAAGCACATCGATGGCGGCCACGCCTATCACCCTGCCATCTTGCAGAGTGATAGGCGCAGCGATGGTAAGCACATAGCGATTATCAGGCAAGTCAAGCTCACTGCGGCTGGGGTTTGTGACAACTGATAAGCTCTTAGTGCTGAATAGATAGGGATTTGTGACAGTGAGCTTCTTATTTACAAAGGCATCGCGAAACCATTCGCGCTCCTGAGTTTTCGTCATGCGATGGCGCTTAAACTGGCGGCTAGAGTCATTCCCATCACGTAATACCCAATATTCTGCTTCTGGAGCAGCATCTTCGATGGCATTATGCGCAAAATAAAGCGTGCCGCTGGACATTTTGGAGCTGAATAGAGTATTTTCAAATAGGCTAAGCATAAGCTCCCTATTCACATTTGGGTCATCATGATAGAGATGCTCTATTAGCGATACGCTGCTCGCAAATTCTTCCAAGGCTACACGAAATTCGCCCACATAAGCCTCCAGCTCAGCTTTGCTAGTCTCAGACATGTTATAGGCTATGTTTTCTGAATCAGCCACAAGGCTTTCTTTCACCTTGTATTCAGTAAGAAAAGTCACCACTAAAAATATAATAATCAGGGGAAGTGCTGAAATCAAAAATAGCTTTTTCTGTAAGCTCATTGCTTATTCTCTCCAATC
>JAITWL010000284.1 GCA_031285285.1 Deferribacteraceae bacterium
CACCACATGATCTATTTCATGGGCATAGACCCTGGCCTCAATAAGACAGGCGTTGGCATAGTTGGCTGGAATGGGGGCAAGCTCTCTTATGCAGGGCATGCCCTCGTGAAATCCAATGCTAAGGCCACGTTCATCGATCGGCTTGGTAGCATCATCTCTGGTGTGCAGGCGGAGCTTGGCAAATATGAGCTTCATTCAGCGGCTGTGGAAGATGTGTTCTACTCTGTGAACGCCAAAAGTGCCTTGCTATTAGGGCAGACCCGCGGTGCCATCCTCGCAACGCTGATTGCGGCTAAGCTTCCCGCTGTATGCGAATTCACAGCCTTGCAAATCAAGCAGGCTGTGGTGGGCTATGGCAAGGCAGAGAAAGAGCAGGTGCGCAAGATGGTGGAGCTGCATCTCAATATCGAAATGGGTACTAAGCTGCCTATGGATATATCCGATGCTCTTGCTTGTGCTATCTGTTTGGCGCAAAATCAGACCAGTAGAGCCTATTAGTCCTCTTCAAAAAATAATTTCAAAAATTAACACTTTTGTGCTTTACATTATGTCCAAAGCTGCCGATATGAAAAAATATATATGCAGCATTTTGAATATGTTGTTATGAAGAAGTCATTGCAGCACAAGTATTCAAGCAATATCGCTGCCTATTTTCAGCGCTACTAAAAGAATGATGGTGTTATAATTAATGTATCTCTTGATAGACAAGCGTATGCAAAGATGAAGATGCGTGAATTTTTCAATAAACATTAAGTAGAGCGACAATAAGTTTGCTTGCATTTTGTTATTTATGGAGCTATGATGAAGCCAAGATGTGTTCGAAGCACTCGGACACGCAGTACTACATTTCTTGGGGGAGTCTATTTATGTATAAGCTTGTCGATTACTGGAACAATGGAAACATTGATGTGATGGTGGGTGACGAACTTCTGGCAGAGGTTACGCCTGTGTCGGATGGATTTATGCTTCATTTTGCCATCAATGTGCAGCATCCGAATGTAGAGACGCTTGAGCAATGGGTGCATAGTCATATCTCAGCGATGATGACGCTTACCAAATCCACAGAGTGAGGTGAGGTAGCCCATGTATGCTAATGAGCATGCGCTTTTCCCAGACTTCCCCTTCGTACACGTAGCGTATATACGAAGGGGAAACACTTGCTTTTTTTATCTAAATTTTTTACTGGCGTAAAGTGTAATCGTCAAAATTTTCCTTGCGCTTTTTTTTAGCACACGATAATATCCCTTCAACAAGGATAGAGGGTATTTGTCGTGAAAAAGGCGCTTTTTATGCTATTTTTAGCTGTTTTATGTAGCAGTGCTGCCGAACAGCCCAATATGCAAGAGATTGACAGGCTCTTGAAGAGTAGATCATGCCCACTGGCTGCTTTGCAGCACGCTATTGTGGGAGATGCTTCATATATAGGCGAAAACGGCGATACATATCTTATTGCCTCTGGGCGATCTCAGCAAGATTGCCCAACAATAGTGCAGTATCTACTGGATAATGGCGCTATTGACAGCTATCGCTTACTTAATCACACATTCTGGAGAAATACCACAGCTGAAGAGCTCACAGAGCTATTGCCAGCAGCGGATCTCTACACAACAGTGACAGCATATGCTGATCAGCAGAAGCCTGACAACTTCTATGCTGTGGATTATGCTATTGAATCAACGCGTCCTGAGCTATTGGCGCATCAAATTACATAGAGACAAAGATACAATGATTAATTTTTTAATGAGGAACGGTATAGAAAACCATGAAAGACATCCAACAACAGATCACTCCAGTAAACCAAGACATTCTCGCACAGGCCAAGGCCTACACAGCCACGCTAGCTATGCCAAGCCGCGCTATGGGCGAGCTCAACACTCTATCTGAGCGCTTATGCGCTATCCAAAGCACGCTAAAGCCAAGTGTGGACAAGCGTGAGCTATTCATAGTGGCCGCAGATCATGGCATATATGATGAAGGTGTTGCGCCATATCCACAAGTTGTCACTATGCAGATGATGCAGCTGATGATTTCTGGGCGCTCTTCGGCTTGTATATACGCAAAGCATGCTAATGCAGGCGTAACGCTTATTGATATAGCGTCTAAAGGCGATGTTGTCTTGCCAAGCACGCTTACAAGCACATTTTATGATAGAAAAGTCGCTAGAGGCAGTGCCAATTTTGCCAAAGGCCCAGCGATGAGCCGCGAAGAAGCTGTTGAATCCATTAAGCGCTGCTACCAGATTGCTTCTCAGCATATCAAGGAGCGTGGGCTGAATGTAATCACCATCGGTGAGATGGGCATTGCGAATACTACGCCTTCGGCTGCGATAACAGCTGTGCTCACAGGGCTTGAGCCTGAGGCTGTCACTGGCTATGGCTCTGGCGTTGATAAAGATGGCTGGCAGCGCAAGGTGAATGCTATAAAAGCTGGCTTGGCAATGAATAAGCCAAATAAAGATGATGCTATAGGCGTGTTGGCAGCTGTTGGCGGCCATGAGATAGGCGGCATGGCGGGCTTAGTGCTTGCCGCAGCAGCGCATAAGGTTCCAGTGGTGCTAGATGGCTATATCTCAACAGCTGCTGCAGCTTTGGCCGCTATGATAGCGCCTGCCGCTGTGGATTATATGATAGCAGGGCACGAATCGGAAGAGCAAGGCCATAAGCATCTGCTAGCAATGCTCGGCTTGAAACCGTTGCTGAGGCTAGGCATGCGCCTAGGAGAAGGTACTGGAGCTGTCTGCGCCCTGCCATTATTAGAGCTCGCAGCAGCCACCATAGGCGAAATCGCTACCTTTGCAGATTTGGGCATGTGAAGTCCTGCATTAAACGTTTGTCAGACTACCCCCTTCGCAAGCGAAGGGGACTTTTTCTAAACCTAGCAAGCGATTGCAATAGGCATCATATTAGTAATACGCGGAAAATGCGGAGAAGATTTTATTAATGAACGCATAGGCGAGTAAATCATAAAATCTACAGATAAACGTCATTAGACTTGTCATGAAACGAAAAAGTTGCGTCATTGCGGGCTCGACCCGCAATCTAGGATTAATCCAATGGGGAATACGCCTGCACTGGATTTATTCTGGATTGCGGCTCAAGGCTGCAATGACGTGTGCTGTCACCCCAGCGTTCCGAATAGCTGTCAGCCAAAGGCTGTCACAATCCTGAGGTCTGGATTGCCGTGCTGCGCTTGCAATGACGGAATCAACGCCATTGACCCTCACAATCAATAAAAAGCACTTGCAAAGTTAAAATAATTATGTTACCGTCTCAAACCATAGCAGGGGCTCCTTGCTGTGTTCTTTTGGTTTTTAAAAGCTGGAGTGGCGGAACTGGTAGACGCACCATCTTGAGGGGGTGGCGGGAGTTTCTCGTGGGGGTTCAAGTCCCCCCTTCAGCATAAAAAGAAGTTAAGGGCTTTGAGTAGAAATACGCAGAGCCTTTTATTTTGTCTATTTTCTTGAAGTCCTACAATGAAAAATCCCGCCTTACTTGACAAATCGCTAACAGAAGCGTAGCTTAGACATGAGCACTGCAGTGTGTGCACATACAGGAGGAATTCATGAATGAAGTCATCAAGGCTGCGGGGGAGATCATCGCGAGCCTCAGTGCGCAAGAGGCAGAGGAAGGCATAGAGACCTACTGCACGCTTGCTCTGGTAGATGCAGAAGGCTATCCTTTTGCTAGCACCATCAATGTATCCCGCTCTGAAGGCATAGAGTGGGTCTATCTTTGCACAGGGCTCTCCAGCGAAAAGGTTCGCCTTATCCAAGAAAACCCGCGTGCAGCGCTATGTTTCAGCCATCCCAATTACAATCTTAGCCTTATAGGCGACATAGAAGTGATCACCGAACCTGATATAAAAGAATTTATGTGGTATGATGGGCTAAAATTCATCTTCACGGGCGGCCCGAGCGATCCGCGATATTGCGTGCTGCAATTCACCACAAAGCGTTATAAGCTGATGATCGACTATGAGGAAGCAATAGGGGGAATGGGCTAAATTTATGTAAAAAATGGCTTGCATGGGTTGACATAAGAAAATGATAGGGATAAAATAGCTCTACATACGGTAAAAGGAGCTATAAAAGATGTCAAAAGTATCATTATCTGCGAAAATTATCGCTTGCTTTGTTGTTATTCTATTAGTGGCGGTAGTGAGTTCTGTGATTTCTGTTATTTCCGCACAAGTTTCACGTGCACGGATCGTTGATGTGGCCAATGTCAATGTACCTCTTAGCACATACACCGCCCATGCAATGGATAATATCACTAGCATGGTGCTATCTGTGCGCACATACAACACTTCTGGCAACCAGCAGGACTATGACGATGGCACGCGCTTCTATAACACTGCTAAAGAGCAATTTGCAGGCATACACTCGCTGATTGACCAGCGCGACACACCTAGAGCCGCACAAGAGCGAGAGAAGCTTACCACGCTAGAAACAGCTACCGAAGCCTATGCCCAAACTGCACGGCGCACTAAAGAAATCGTTGATGAGCTGACAGCTTTGGATTTGGCCATCAGAGATAGCTCTGCCAAGCTCAAAGAAGGCTTGATATTTTGGTCGAATGATAATGTTGGCATGCACAGGCTTAATGACACAAATTTTCGTGCTGCTGCCTCATCTATAGCAAAGCTTTTAACTGATGTACTTATGTCAAATGAGACTGCGCTTGGCATTATGGAATTGGCTATAGCCAAACGTGATGCCACTGTGGTTGCGGCTATCACACCAGTGTTTGAAAAAATGACTGAAGAAATAATCCAGCTTGGCACAACCGTCTCCACACCTTTTGGGATAGGTATGCATGCTGATAACCAAGCAAATTATGAGAAGATGGTGGCTGATTCCAATAGAGCGATGGAGCTATTGACCGAGCTTAGCGGGCTGAATGCCCAGCGTCTGCCGCTTGCTGCTACCATGACAACAGGCGTAGCCGATGTGTCTAACATGGCGCTTGAATCCACAATGGAGGCTGCAAACACGCTAAATGCAAATCTGACACGTTCAGCATTCATATCAATAGCGCTCACTATCGTGATGTTGGTGGTTGGTGTGCTTGCGATACTCTTTATTAATGTGGCTATTATCAGCAAGCTAAGACATTTTGTGGAAGTCATGGCAGATTTTACCTCTGGCGATGGTGACCTCACCAAGCGTGTGCCTATTACAAGTGAAGACGAGATCGGCCAGCTGGGGCATCATGTGAATACCTTTGTGGAAAATATACAAGAGATCATCAGCCGCGTGAAAGAGACCTCCGACAACGTGGCTTCTGGCAACACCGAGCTAGCAGCCACTGTGGAAGAGCTCTCGACCACTTTCAATCTGCAATCTGAGCAAGTATCAGGCGTGGCTAGCAACATGGGCGTGATGAATGACGTATCTCAAGGCATCGTAAATACTGTGCAACACGGAAGCGCCACTATGAGTGAGGCTAATAGCGCTGTAGAACGCGGCAACACCGAGCTACAAAGCGTTATGAACACTATGGAATCCATCAAGTCACAGACTACAGAGCTTTCTGGCACTATCAAAAACCTTTCTGAATCATCAGTGAAGATTGGCGAGATACTCACAGTTATCTCTGGTATCGCTGATCAAACCAACCTGCTGGCGTTGAACGCCGCCATCGAAGCTGCAAGAGCGGGCGAAGCTGGTCGCGGATTCGCCGTGGTGGCCGATGAAGTGCGCAAACTAGCGGAAGGCACTCAAAGCTCCA
>JAITWL010000325.1 GCA_031285285.1 Deferribacteraceae bacterium
CCCGTCACCTTCGGTGCCACCCCTTCTTATAGAAGGGGAATTTTAGGGAAATTACTTCCTTTCGCCAAAAATCCTTAATAGCATCAGGAATAGGTTGATAAAATCCAGATACAGGTGCATTGCACCCAGCACTGCCACCTTGGTGACTGTGCTCTCGTCTTCACCTTCCAGCTCGTATGCCATGTTACGCAGACGCTGAGTGTCGTACACTGTCAGCCCTGCAAAAATGAACACGCCTATGTATGTCAACGCCCAGTACATTGCGGGGCTTTTGAAGAAAATGTTGACCACAGAGGCTATCACAAAGCCTATCAAGCCCATCATCAAAAAGCGTCCAAAGCCAGACAGATCACGCTTGACCACGCCGCCAACCACACTCATAGCACCAAACATGCCAGCACTAACAAAGAATGTGCTTGCGATAGAGCCAGCAGTGTATACCAAAAATATGGATGACAATGTGACACCCAACAATGTAGAATATAGCGCAAAACAGCCCACGGCGGCAGATACGCTAAGCTTCTGAATGGACGACAACAACCACATGCCAAAAATCATTGTGCCGATGGCAAACACCATTGGGATCAGGCTGTTTGAATAAAAGTTTGTGTAAATCGCTGGTGTAGACGCAACAAAATAAGACACAGCACCTGTCAGCCCTAGGGCGATGGCCATCCATGCGTACACCTTGGTCATAAACGTAGCTACTATTGAACGTGTGTCCTGCGAAATAAGTCTATTGTCTTGCATTAGTGTATTTTCTCCTGTTTATAGTTCCATTCAATATAACATATTTTTTAGATTTGTAAATGATGGAGTTGCTTTGCGTTATCCCATTTTTTATATTGCGATATCAAGCTTTCGAAAATTCCCCTTCAAGGTGAAGGGGTGGCAACCGTCCTCGGTTGACGGGGTAGATGTTCAGGGTTTTCGGACAGCCTCCCGCTGAGGGCAAGGGGAATGGGCATTCACCTTTGAACCCCGCCTGCGCTACGCTTCACGTGCTAAGTGCTGTAAGGGTTTGTGCTACTCAGCTACGTGATCGTCAGAGTGGCTTATTTTCAGAAAAAACTAAACATTACTCAATACAGAGCCACTCCTCCGCACTTGCTACTCAGCCAAGCGGCTGTAGGTCTCCCTACGGGAACAGCCGCTAGGCAGAGCCGTAGCACTGCACCCACAGCCCTTACGCCCGCTCGCAAGGCGCCATTTTAGGAGCTGTGGTTTTAATTCAAAACTAGGTATTTTATACACATAACCCTCAAAATATAACTATAACACGTCTATTAAAAATATTAAGATAACGCAAAATAGTCCCCTACTTCTTCTTAATCAGTTCCGTCATCACCACGCCATAATCTGGGTTGTCGTATGGGTGGACCTCGGGGTATTTTTCAAACAAGATGCCATCAAATTCTGGCGACACGCCTGCTATATTCACCCGTATCGCCACATTGTTTGGCTCCAGCGACTTGGTTGCGTTGCCTGTATCTTCCCGTATAAAATCGGGAAAAAGCTGGGTCACCTCAATGGTCATCGGCGTGCCATCCACCTTCTTCACCTCGCCTAGTGGTACAGTGGTGGTGATTACCTTGCCACTAGCCTTGTCGGTGATCTGAAGCTTCACCCCGCTGTAGCGTTCCAATAGCTCCGCCGATATTTCGCCACGATCTTGCGAGCCATTCGGGGTTTGCTCCAGCACCGTTTCCTGAACCTGCTTCGAGATTGCAAGCTCGTCCGCCGTTGGCGGAGTCGGCGCAGGCGAAACGGACTTGCCCGGCATCTTATTGTTTTGAGAACATGCCACAGAAAATGCTACGACCAAGGCAAAGATTAATATTTGTTTCATAATCTATTCTCCATATTTACAATTCGCTTTCTTTAGTTAAACCCGCAAGCTGGCAAAATATCTCTGCCGCTATATATAGGTAGCTGCACTATGCTGAGGGCACCCTCTCGAGTGAGCCTGTTGCAGAGCAGATTCAGCTCCTGCAAGTTCACCGTGCGCCCCGTGCCAAACTCGGTTGCCTGAACCTTGAAAATCACTCTGGAGTCGCTATCCACAGAGCCAAGCGAAGCCGCAGAAAGCTCTGAGATAAAGTCCAAAAACTGGCTACGGTTCAGGTTCTTCTCGTTCATGATCTGCTCTTGGTAGACCATCACGGCGATATAATCCGCACCAGCCGCCCACAGCCCCTTCAAGTCCTGTGCATACCATGCCAAGCCCTGCTCAGGGTAGACTGGCGTTTCATAATAAACATTCAGTGCCCATTTCATGGCAGGGTTTATCACCCTTGTCTCGTTGCGCATCTCGCGAAACAGTGCCTGTAGCTGGTCAGACTTCCACCTATACCACAATTCGCCAGTGGCCGTGGCTCTGCCAAAGCGTTCGCTGCCATCAGCCTCACGACGCATGTCAAAAAAGGCTCGGGCATCGCAGGCTAGCTTGGTGTCGTCCGTAAACCGCCTACACGCCAGCGGATCTGCACACTCGGTATATTTCATGATGAAATCATCCTGCACCAAGATTCCATCCACCCCTGTGCGGGCAATCTCTTTCATCAGCTGTTTGAGGGTGTTTCGCACACGGGGCTCAAATATATTTGCACCATAGCCATCAACCACACCCGTAGGGGTGAAGCTCTTTGCCATCAGCTGCGGAGTTTTCAAAAATGAGAGTGAGCGGGTTGCCATCCACGCATACACCGACACACCGTGCCGCTTGCCAACGGCAACAGCCTCCGACAACAGATCGTCCACCACGCAGGCCGTGCCTGAGGCAAAATATACGCCACCCTGCGGGCATGGGTTGTCCGCATAGGTGTGCACACGGTCTGAAGCATTGTGAAACACACGAAAAAAGACAGTGTTCACGCCCTTGCTCTTCATATCGAAAAAGAATTTGTCAAAATTTTTGGCATACTCTGGTGCTAGCACAAATATCTGCACGCCCGAAAGCGGCTCGTGAGTTTTGCCCACCAGCTGCACCGCCTGCGCCTGAACACAAAATATCAGAATGAAAATAGCAAACATTAACCGCATCTGTTGATCTCCTCGCTATCTGGCAGTCTCATATTTTGCCTATCGGTCAACAAGGTGTATTGCATAAGGGAATAGGAATAAGCAATAATTCCCCTTCTATAAGAAGGGGTGTCGCATTCTGCAAAGAATGTGACGGGGTAGTGCCGCAGGCATGGTCAATAAGACAGGGCGGGCTGACCCCGCCCCTACACCAGAACCACTATCCCACATAGCAAGCCGTGTTGTCAGAACAAATTTACCATCTCAAGCGCAGTCATCGCCGCATCCGATCCCTTGTTGCCGGCCTTAGTGCCAGCACGCTCGATGGCCTGCTCAATGGTATCAGTCGTCAGCACGCCAAAAATCACTGGAACGCCTGTCTGCAAGGATATCTGCGCAGTGCCCTTTGCCACCTCGTTTGCCACATAGTCAAAATGAGGCGTGGAGCCACGGATAACCGCACCCAGAGCCAACACGGCATCGTTGCCGCCCTTTTCGATGACCTTTTTGCACGCCAAAGGGATCTCAAATGCGCCCGGCACTTTGTAGACAGTGATTTGCGCCTCATCAGCACCATGACGCACCAATGTGTCTATAGCACCTGCAACCAGCTTAGACGTGATAAAATCATTAAACCGTGATACCACTATGGCAAACTTCTTGCCAGCACCATTGTATGTTCCTTCGACTACTTTGTATTGCATTAATTCCCCCTAATACTTTCTATTTTTTGATTCAATCTAACAATGTCATTATGGAATGGCTCTAAAAGCTCATCTTCATTATTATTTTTGTTGCCTATAGCTTGATGAAATTTGAAGGCAGATGGCACTATTTCATATGATTCAGCAAATAATGATGTGTTAATTAAGATGATATTATTATGCCCAAGATTATTCTGATATGTATCTTCTATATCAGAATGTACAACTATGACAATTATTTTCGATGAAACAAATTTACTTGCATCTATAAGCATTTTAGGCAATTCTTCTTCGCCATATCCATGCAACTGTGCCACTTTTCTATAAATCACTTTTTTATTGCTTAAAAATTGGCGAATGACGTAGTAAAATTTATCATCATTACATAATATTTTATAATCATAGTTGTTCCAACTCATACGTTTTCCCCAATTTGATCATATAGAGAAATACCACTGTCAGTTGATACCTTCTCAACATGCACAACTGGATGTGTGTTATCTAGCTGCAATATTATTGCATATTTTTCAAACCAGTTTAAAAAACGTGAGTTGTGGGATATTAATATAAATTGTATACTCTTTTCTGTTGCCAATTCCAATATCTTATTGTACAGCGGGTTTAATTCTGCTGGTGACAAATGACTCTCTAAATCATCCAATATCAGTGTTGAGCCAACTTCCGCAATATTTAATAAAAAATAGTACATACAGAGTTGCTTCTGACCTAATGATAACTCTGAAAATAGCATTTTATACGTACTATCTCCAGACTTTTCTGTAAAAAGAATGTGATTATTCTCATCAATACTGACATTTGTTAAATTAGCTATAAAATATTTATAGTCATCATTTGCACTAGCAATTTGATTAATGTACTTTGGTAAAGCCTTAGCGTACTCACTCTCAAAACGGGCATACATATTTGTGCACAAAGATACATTAGTGCAGAACTTTCTTGTTTTGCTATTTCTTCTTGCCGCTAATGGCAAACCACTATAATGCCAATCCGATGGGTATGTAAATTCTCGATTATCATCTGTAATCAGCCATACCTGCTCTTCTTTTTTTAGATCGTACGTATACAAGAGTAAGCCATCCAAAGACAATGATTCTTGAGATATGCGGCAATCTCTTAGTCTCATATCATGCTCAATTTGCAAAGAATATGTAAATAAGCCTTCGCTGACCCTATACATAAACTGTATATTAGTGTAATATCTCCCAAAATCCTTTAAATCCCATCGAGGTACATCATAAATAGATGCCACATGATCTATTGATTGTTCTCCTGCTGAAAACTCAGTCAATTTGTAAACTAGCTCAGTTAAACTAGTCTTCCCTGTTCCATTTTTGCCACAGAGCAGGGTGAAATCCTTATTGAATTCAATTGTGCAGTTTACAAAATTTCG
>JAITWL010000358.1 GCA_031285285.1 Deferribacteraceae bacterium
TGCAGCCGTGGTGAAACTCAGCCTATCACCATCTCGAGCAACAGTGATCTGCTTGGTCAAGTCCACCTCAAATGGAGTGGGGCTGATGGTGGTATTTTCCGCAAAGTGGTTAGCTTCCAAGCCTTCAATACCCATGTAATCCATCGGCGTCTGTGCCCCAGCAAATTTTGCTCGCGCAAGCTCGCGGCGGACATGGATCAATAGCTCATCCATATCTTTATAAGATTGCTGTGGCACTACGATCTGGTAAAAATTTCCTGCATAGCCAAATGTAAGCGTGCGTTCCTCTTCGGTGCTCGCTTCCATATTATATGTGACACTCCTTGTGCCTGCCACAGTGGCTGAGCCTAGCGGGCGGCCAAGGTGATCGAGCCCACGGAAGCTGATCGAGTCACCAATATTAGTGTTAGCATTTTTAAGCTCGCTAAATCTGGTGCTGGCGGTGGCATTCACCCCTGTGGCTGTGGTGAGCTGACCGCTACGCAGAATTTTGTTATTCTGCATAAATAATTCATTGCCAGGAAAATTCATCGCCACATGCTGATTATAGCCTATTTTATTGTATAATACGCCATTATCGCCAAAATATGAATCGGCTGCGCCAGCCTGATATCTGAATGTATATTTCAAGCCAGAGAAGAGCACGGCTGGATCACGCGGCAGAGTAAGCGTCACGCCAAGGCCAGTGTTGATAACCTTGCCTGGCTCGTATTCAAATACGCTTGCCTCCACCATATCATTGCCAGATTTGAGTGTATCGTCGCTGCCATTGGAATCAACCATGATTCTCTTGCCATATGAATCGATCATGGTCATGTAACAGCGACCATTCTGCATGCTCACTTCCATAGTGTATTCGCCGCTTTTCAGCTCACTAAAATCACCAAAAACTGCGCGTGTGCCAACATCGCCGCCTCGGCCAAAATATTGAGTGATAGAAGAGACTGAGTTTACACGATCTTGAAAGGGAGCTTCGTCAGTATCAAAGCCACTGAATATGAAACGCCCCATATGCTGGGCGTTTCCAAGCTCAAACATTCTATTATAAAGATTTAGAGTATCTTTTCCAAGCGCCTGCGCAGCTTCACGCGTAAGATGGCCGACGCTTCCCGCCACAGCAAACTCACGCGCTTTCTTTGTGATATCTACAGCCTCATCAATATTCACTTCCGAAGCTTGCAGCCAGCCAAGCGCACCATCAGCATTGCTCATGAACTGTCCCATATCATCAAGCGTACGCTGGATGCTATAAGCCGCGGTATAATTCGTCGGCTTATCTTCTGGGTTTAGGACTTCACGCTGCTTGATAAGCTTATCCTGCGCGTTGATATATTTTGTCAACGAGGTTTGCAGATTGTCTTGATAGCGATTAGCTTGCTGTAAAAATGATACTCTCATAGTTTAATCCTATTCTTCCAACAGCCCAACAAATTTCTTAAATTCATCCCATGAATCAGGATAGCCCCAACTACGTATCATGCTTATGTAATTGACAAATACGCCGCTGCCACCCAATTGCCAGCCGCCATACTCAGCGATTGCGCGAAGCGCCGCCTGTGAAACAGAATTAAATGCAGCAAAATCTGTGTATGGCTTTTTCAGCTGTGGGTTTGCCTTTTCGATTAATGCCAGTATGCTAGATGTCACACCCACTGAGGCTATTTCTGTTATGCCTTGCAAAGAGGCTGCCATATTTGGCAAAATTCGTGCAACATCATCTTTGCCTGCCAGCTCAAGCACTGCACTGATATAGCTCGCTATTTCCCCACAGAATGGGGTTTCATGCTCGTCTATCTCTTCCATGGCTTCTGGCGATAGGCTAGCAATAAACAGCACAGCATCTTGCCCATCCTCAAAGCCATTCACTATAATTATACCAACTGCAGCAGCAGTTTTCACAAAAATATCATCAGCTTTGAAAAGCTCTTCAAATATTGGCAAATAATCAACATTCTGCATCTGATAGCTGATCATAGATAGCGCAAAGAGTGCACCAGCCTGTTCGCGTGGTGTTTTGCCAGCCTTAGCTAGCTCACATATACGTGTAATAGCTTCTTTATTGAGTAAGCGAGGAAAGTATGCTAAAGCCCACACAGCATAGACGCGCATATCTTCATCAGCTGAATAGCTAGCTTTTATAAGAATAGGCACACCTTGAGCTGCTTCAAAATAGCAATCTAGCCTTGCGTTATCATGCTCATCGCTATTATAGCTGCGCTTATCCTCATCCTTTGTTGATACCGCTTGCCCAAAGGCAAGCCAGCTCTCACGCTTTGCTTGCCAATTTTTATAATCCTCATCAAAGCTCTCCCATGACCCCATGCCAAATGGCAGATAGTAATCAGGCTCGCCAGTGGCAAGATAGAGGATATAGTTTATCACATCTTCCTTATCAGGTGTATCTTCTGCTGCAATTAGTTCATATAGAAATGAGATAGTGTAAGGCGAAGCCTGCCATACACTACCCTGATGGTAAATATTGCCCCATAGCTCATAATATGCTTTCTTTCTTGCCTTAGAATCTTGAGAAGCTAAGGCATGTAGCAGATCTGGCACATCTTCTGCTGAGCCATAGGCATGATGAAGTTTTTTCCAATTGATTTTATCTAACCCTTCAAACATCATTACCCCCAATGCTTATCTACCCACTAACCCTAAGTTGTTCACGATTAGGTTGAGCATCTCATCCACAGTATTCACAAATCTAGAATTTGCCTCTAATGCACGCTGAAATATCACCATGTTGATCTCTTCTTCTTCAAGTGAGACACCCTTCATATTTTGATGCTTATTCAACAATTCTTTATACGACACATCTTTGGTATTTACAAGCACATCTATTTGTTGCCTATCAATGGCTATCTTACCTGTGATATAGCCGTAGAATTCATCAATGCTCACACCGCTAGACGTTTTCTCTTGCTTGAGGTCGATAATCGCTTGAGCTACGCGGTTGTTGCCCACTCCGCCTGTGTGATCGGCTGCTGCGATATATTTTGGCTCTTCGCGTATAAACTTATCCACATCTATTGTAGCTGAGTCTATACCTGAGAAGAAATTATTAAAACCTGCTGCTGTGAGAAAATTTGATGTATCAGGCCCAAAAGCAAAGCTATATTTAGGGTCTACTCGTAGCTGAAGCGAGCCATCCTCCATCACAGCGGCATCCATCAATCCACCACTCATTTTGCCATCAGCCACGCGGATCTTCTCAGCTATACCCTCCATAGTATCATTATTTGAATCCACATAAATATTATATGAATCCG